>NZ_LMVM01000033.1 GCF_002287175.1 Methanobacterium bryantii
AATTTTGCAGCCCAAAAAACCTTCGGTTTTTTGAGAGATTTTTACATGTCCATGATCCTGTGCATGAGTTATACTTTATGTTAAATTGTAATTTTTAATTGATTATATGGGATTTATCTTAAAAAAAATATAATTTACTTACCCAGACACACGAGTGAAGCGATATTATTTACACAACATTCTGTGCATGAGCGACTTTAAAATAAAATTTAAGTGAAATAAAACATTAAAACTTTTTATTTCACTTTTTTTTAAAAATAAAGATTATTTAGTTCAATTTAATATAATATTATCCAGATAATTATTCCTATTTTATCTATTAAATACACATTATCAGCATAATATATATCTTCTATTTTAAAATAAAATTTTCATATTAAAACTTTAAAATAGCCGTTTTGTAGGAATAAGCCTTGTTCAAAGAATTGAGTTATATGTGCCCCTTAATGACACCAATTATTGATTTCTCAAAATAGTTTTAAAAAGGCTTTAAATTCTAAAAAGAGTTATATGAATGTCTTTGATTTTAAACCAAAAGATTTATATATGATTCCATATTATTATGGTTGTACTTAAATGTCCTAACTTAATATTTAAGGACGTGGAGGCAGTATAATTAATCGAAGTAGTTTATTTAAGATTTTTGGATTTCTTGTAGTCCTGCTGATTGCAGGAATGCCTGCAGTATCTGCAGGTAGTGTCGGTGCAAAACATGTGGTTGTAACACCAAAATATGTAATGGCAACTGCAAAACATAGCTGTTCAATATCATCAGATTATAAATATCATACAAGGGTTTTTTATAATTACAACCCACAAAAACATGCATGGGGAACATTAAAATTCGAGCAGGGAACATATTATGGTAGAAATCAAGGCACAAGTCCAGAAGGACTTTGGTATGATAAAAAAACAGATATGGACTGGTGTTTAGTTCATGGAAAATCCCATGATCACCGTAATGTTTATTTAATTCCATATAATGGAAACATTCATGGAAAAAAAGTAGTTAACGGATATTTTGTATAAACATTCCATAATATAACTTAAAGACCTAATTAAACAAATTAGGCATAAATTTTCTATTTTTAAATAATTTTTTTAAATATTTCTTTATCAAGACTGAATCTATTTTTAATTTTAACTAAAAAAATAAAAAAATAATCAGGTAAAGATACAATTATAGAAATGAAACAGCAGGAAGATTATTAAGATTATCTGAAGGGTCGTGGTCTCCATCTGTTCTGAGGTATTTATTTCCATTAACCTGGATAATATTAACTTTCTGACCTTCGTCCCAAACACCCTGATTACCATTAAGAATCGTTATGAATGTATAATTACTTTCTAAAGCTGTAACTACTTCATCTCGAGACCATATTTCAGCGTCTCCCATTGCATTTCCTTTATCTTTATGAACTCTTGCCTGATCTATACAATTTCCTTCACCGTTGAATTTAACGGCGGATATACAATAATCTGCCCATTTTTCCATGGAATCTCCTCTTTTTATTAAAAAATTTATTGAATCTGAAATATATTCTGACCAATATGATCTTGTATCAGTTAGCAAATGATATTTATTGTTTCCTATTTGGGCTAAATAGAAAAGATTAAGGTATATTATTAGAAATAGATTAATATTACAGTTAATTAGTAATTTCCAAACCTTCTTTTAAGTTTAATTATAAGAATAAGCTGGCTTTAACCAGTACTAACTAATTTTTAGATAATGACAACAAAATAAAGCAGGAAGAATATCATACTAGTAATCTATTTAAATTTTTAAAGTTATTATATGTTATAAAGTGACTAGAACCATGCTTACCATAACCAAAAGCACCGTTAACAACTATTAGACTATTTTTCTTTTAAATCAAACTTAAAGTGTTAAACGTATTACTTTATATACTCATCAAATAAACAAAGTACATTAAGCATCTCTAACTAATTTTTAAACCTTTTGAGTCATTTTTCAAAACACTGCGGAGGCTCTGAAAATAGCTACTTTTAAATAGAAATAAATTTTAGATGTTTGGAACATACCTTAATTCTGTCAATGTTTATAAATGTCTTTTTATCTCACTTTTTAAATAATGAACGAATATAGCTCCTAAAACTGTGGTATATATTTGGATAATTCCTGTTTGATCACGTCTTCTTGAAATCATGATCCATTTTAAGCTAAACTTCAATTTTTTAGATAATACTAAAAATAAGGATGTGACATATAATATATTGATGCAAAATAAAACTAAAATAGAAAAGGCATTGCTTGCACCTTCAGCCTATAAACTACAAATAGAAGTTTTAAATAAATTTGCAGCGGGGGACATTACAAAAAATAGATTAATAATGCAGCATATCCCTAAAACATCCCTTACCAATCAATTATTTCTTGCTGCAAAAAAAGGTACTCCTATTGTAACCTTCGGAAGAAAAAATAAACCAGGAATTATGATTTTAGCGGGAGTTCATGGCAATGAGTATCCTGCCCAAATAGCTGCGGTTAAGCTTATAAATAGATTAGCTGTAGAAGAATTAAATGTAACAGTCCGCGTGATTCCTTTTGCTATACCCTTTTCAACTGAAAGAAGCCTTAGATCATGGAAAGGCCAAGATCCAAACAGGACTGCAAATTTATATGGAACTCCCACCAACAACATACTGGCATATTCAAAGAGGAATAGAGTTAAATACCTTGGTGATTTTCACTCTACTAGACCTGGGGGATATCCCGGAAAACTAAGTGTACTCTGTTCAGAAATTCCCTGCCTTTTAAGTTTCCAGATGGCTGATTTTATAGAAAAAGAAACCAAATCCACACTGTTGTCATTTACAAAGGCAGGATCAATATATCCTGGAGCTCTGGAAGATGTATTTAATTTAGCTGGAATTCCTGCAGTAACAGGAGAATCAATGTCACCACATGGAACAGTTATGCCTGGAAGCGTTGATGCATCCTTAGAACAAATGTATGCATTTTTAAAATTTCATAAAGTACTCAAAAAAGCGCCTGAAGTAACCTAATCTCAATATTATACCATATTAATCTTTTAAACTCCTTAAATCATTACATCATTACTTTTTTATAAAAAATGGATAATATTCTTTTTAAACTCAAGTCATTATCTCATTTTAAATTAGCTTTTTTTAAAAATCTGGACTTTTCCATTTTTTCAATTTTTACCAAATTATAACTCAAAGCACCTATTTTGGAATAACTTTGGATTAATTTGGTAGAAAATTAGGATAAAAATCGGATTAAATTCGGCAAAATTACTTTTAGCATGCTTTACATCTTTATATTATCAAAAGTACAATGGGGGTGAGAAACATGAAGAAAGTATCCCTTAAAAAAGCAGCAATTGTTTGTGCTGCAGTGATGATGGTCAGCATGGTACCAATTTTTGCGGCTGATACATGCACTTCCACAACAACCTTAAATCAGCACATGAAACACCAGTACAAATATCAACATGGACTAAATGACAGTGATAAACAGGTTAATTCAAATCAGAATAAAGTACACTGCCAAACCATTAACTGCACCCAGAACTGTACTGAAAATCAGCATAAGTACAGCTACTTAAACAAAAATTCATATAACTTTACTAGAAACTGTACTTCCTGAAATTAGAGATTTATTAATATAAAAAGAATAAGATATTTTCATCTTATTCCCATTATTTTAAGGATTTATTCCCAGGATATCTTTAAAAATATAGATAAACCTACAAATTGAATTATATTTGTAATAAATAGAGGTATTCCCATTCCCTGACCTTTAAACCCGCTTATTAAAAATATGAATCCAGTAAACAGAATATTCTGGATTAAAAGGAGTACTATAAATATCAGGATGCCCATTATAAATCTAGATTTAAATTCTTTATAACTGTTCCAGTAAACATATAGCAGCACTAATAAAATCGAAATATTGAAAATTCCAATTATTCCTGCTACAGAAACCAGCTCTGTATTATAATGACCAATACCCCCTCTAAATCCCTGCTGTAATCCCATATAGCTCTCCTCTTTATATTATTTATTCCTTAATGACTCCCATATTTCTTTAAAAACATTATAATTTTCTTCCATTTTATCTGAAAGGAAATACATTATGTTATATTTTTCCCCAGTCGAAGTAACAACGTTGTTTTCCTCCAGAACTTTAAGATGATGCCTGATGGTTGTGTAATCAAGTTTTAATTCATCTGCAAGTTGATGGGCATTATATGGCCTGGTATGCAGTTTGTCAATTATTTTGGCCCGGTTAACACCACCCCTACTTGCAAAAAGCCACCAAAGCACTTTTTTCATGATTTATCCCTTTTAAATTCTACATTAACTGAATATCTGATAAAATAAACTCTTTATAAACTTAAATATAATATCAAAGGGTTCACTGGCCTTATTCACAAAAATATATTTTGGAAATGTCATATTTGCCTTGCTTGTATGATCATAAGTTAATTCTGCAAAGATATATTTCATATCTGCCTTATTTAATTTTTTACCGTCTACTATTACTGAATCAGGGACACTTTTATTAGCTTCCATATAATCAAAGACGTCTTTTCCAGCTTCCCTGTATTCATCAATTGTAAGAACTCCAAAATAGGTGCTTTCTCCAGATATATTGCCTGAAAAACTCAGAGATGTATTTTGAATAGGATAACCGCTTACATATTGTGAAGCTAGATATAACCATTTTAAAGTACCTAATCTAGGTTTTTTACCATCTAAAATACTTTGAGAGCCGTATGCAACTACTTCAGGATCTATTTTATGAATTCCAATTAGATTTGAATCATAGCTTGAACTGGATAAATTTGCATTTGAAGAATATGCCGCGTCAATTAATCCAGAAGCTATCTTATTGATCTCTTCATCCTGTGAAGATGTTCCCACGTTCGGCTGAATCAATTCCACCCCTCCGCTCTCTAAAAATTTAGAAGGGTCGTATAAACCTGCAAAATAAACACTGGAATAATTATCGTCCCACGCTCTGGGCAAATAACTCATATTATCTAAATCAAGCTTACCATAGTTTACAAAAACAATTCCATCCAGATTTTGGGCATATTTTTTAAGATAACCCTCTTTGATACCTTCAATTAAGTCCACCATAGATCCCGGATCCACTGCTGCGATATAAGCTGCAATTCCTCCAGGTGCGTTTTTGATAGTTCTTGGCGCTTCTCCAGGTTTAGGAGATTGATCATCTATTTCTACATTAGCCGAGCCACATATAGTCTCTTTTATTTTATTAAGCATATCTTTATCAGTACTTTCTGATATCAGGTTATCACAGGCTATGTAAACTACAGGAAGGTTGTTATTTACATAACTGTTCATTACAATGCTGGTTGTGATATCATTGGAAGACCATAAAGTCACTTTATCATTTACAGTAACGTTTTTGTCTACACTGAAGCTTGCATCTTTCCACAGGGTCATTGCCACTGGTAAAAGACTTGAAGGTGCTTTAATTTTTGTATTTCCACTTTGAATGCTGGTTAATGTATTTTCATCGTTGCCGTTCCATATCCTATCTGTTTGAATATTAGAATATTGACTAAGTACAGAATCAGGTATTGAAGAAGGGGAAGCACAAACAATTATCTTTTTAGGTGCTAATTTCTGAATTTCAGCATTTACATTATCTGGAATGGTATTACCTACTACTAAAAGGGGGGCGTTATTTTTTATTGCAACCAATGCTGCAGATACATCCTGACCTGTTCCAAGCACGACAACATCGCTTGTTGTCCAGTATTTGCTGGAAATACTAACTGAATCTGCAGTAATCTTTTCCCCACTTAATGAGATATCCCCAAAAACAGTGGCAGTTTTACCATTTAAATAATTTAAAACAGCTTGACTTGGATTTTTATCACTTAAAATAAGTTGACTATTTGTAAATGATGCTGCAGGAGCTGTTATTATCTCATTTGATGGTTCGCTCACGAATACATTTGCTGATGCCGGGGCAAGCAAAATAAAAATAGTTACAAATAACAGTATAACCTTATTCATTAAAAACACCTGCAAAAATAGAGAAATAGATAGTTAAAATTGAGCTTCAATTTCGTCTTCTTCCATGATCCGTTCACAGTAATAGCATCTTAAAACCACTGGTTTTTTGCCTGTCACAAAGAATTTTATTTGCACTGGCTCATCTGTATTTGTTATACAGTTTGGATTAGGGCATTTTAGTATATCTTTCACTTTATCTAAAAGATGCACTTTACTTTTTTCTACAATTTCATAGTCTCGGATTATATTGATTGTAGCAGAAGGTGCTATTAATGCTATTTTATCAACTTCTTTAGGGGCCAGTTCTCGTCCTTCTATTTTAACTATATCTTTACTGCCCATCTGTGATGATAATACATTCATAGCAACAGTTACTGTAGTTTTTTCATTTGGTAATTCAAGTATTTTAAGAACACTTAAAGCTCTATTTGAGGTTATATGGTCTATAACTGTACCATTCTTTATTGGCTTAACCTTAAGTTCTTTTGGCGTTTTCATGTTATACCTGCAGTAATTTTTATTTTAAAGCTCATATCCAATTGAAGACACGTTTAAGTCATATATATTATAAAAAAATTATAATAACATTTATTCAATGCTTAATTGATGTTATAATAAATTGATATGAACCTTCTTAATTATCTATATCTAATAAAAATAGTACCCTTTTGCTTATAAATTTTGGTTTTTATAAAAAATTCCATACTTAGACCTATTTAATTAAAGTACGTTCATGTCTGTGACATGTCATTAGTTATATTTCAATTTTTATGGTAATTATCTTAAAAACATGTAATTTACTTCAGATATATGCATGGAACTTTATTTACACAATCTCGTGGACATGAGCATTGAAGTAAATTAGTTTAATGTTACAACTATCTGATCTGCAAAGCAGGGATCACTTGCCGGCCAAAATCTTCAATGAACTCTTTTTGGCTTCGGTTTACATTATGAAGATAGATATGTTCAAATCCAAGTTTATTATACTCTTCCAGCTTTTTTATGTGATCTTCAATATCTGCTGAAATATACACTTTTTCATGTATATCCTCAGGTTTAACAAGTTCAGATGCATCATCAAATTGTTCAGGTATCTTTAATTCTGTTTGAACACGATTTTTAAATGCATTGGTTTTCCACTGCTCCCATGCGCCGTTTAATGCTTCTTCTTCCGTTTTAGCATAAGATAACTGTGCCTTAAGGTATACAGGGTTTCCCTTTCCACCGCCTCTATGGAATGCTTTTATAATATTTTGAAGTTCTTTTTTAGGCTTTGAAGTTGTAATTAACCCATCTGCCCATCCTCCAATCCATTCTGCAGTTTCAACTGAGATTGCTGCCCCTATTAAAAGAGGAGACTTTTTAGGCCGCGTATAAAGAGTGGCATCCTCAATATTTATATATCCTCGATATGTTACAGTCCCTCCTGACCAAAGAGCTTTCATAATAGCTGCAGACTCTTTTAAACGTTCATTTCTTTCAGTTTTTGTGGGCCATCTTTCACCGGTTATGCCCTCATTTAACAACTGTCCGCTCCCCACTGCTATCCAGAACCGGTCTGGAAACATTTCACCAAGTGTAGCTGCTGCCTGGGCAATTATAGCTGGATGATATCTTTGCCCTGGAGAAGTCACTACCCCAAATGGCAGTGATGTAGAGTTTAACGCTGCCCCCAGCCATGTCCATGCAAATCCACATTCTCCTTGATTTTTGCCCCAGGGATGGAAATGATCTGAGCACATTGCTATGTTAAACCCTGTTTTTTCAGCTAATTGAACCAAATTTAATAATTTACTTGGTTTAAATTGCTCATGGGATGCATGAAAACCAATTTTCATATTTTTCACATACTAAAATGGTTTAATTATTTTTAATCATTTTTTTGAAGTTGAAGATTTCCATAGGTTCTGGATATCTTTGGGAAGATTAGATCTTACCTGTTTTATTTCTCCAGCACCACCAAGTCTATTTTCTAATAAGTGAAATACAGCTCTAGTAGCTTCTTCAGTTTTTATTGGCCTTTTAGGTGTTTTTTCCTGTACTTTCTGGAAAAATTCTTCCCTATTTTTTATTTTATCAGGCTTGTGTCTTGTACTGTATCCCTCATAATAAATTCCCTTCATAACCATTGGAAGCTCATCTCCAAGTTCTATAGCTTCTTCAAGGGGTAATCGATCTCTTAATGTTTGAATTACAGATCTAAAAGCTATATAAACCATGTTTTCGTCTTCCCACCCCAGATCATCTTGCATTTCATGCAGCCATTCCTTTGTTTTCTGTGTAGACTTTTCTATTGATGAAAATGCAGTCTTAACCATTTATTATCACTCCTAATTATTTTCTTCAAAAATTCTATGAATTTTTGAGACATGTGAAAAATCTATGATTTTTCACGGTTGCAAAACCTTCAGAAACTGTCAAATATTCGATTTGACGCATCGAAAATCTATGATTTTCGAATGCTTTGTTTCTGAGGTCTCAAAATCAGAAATTTTGAAAGACCTTTGGTTTTGCAAACATCGAAAATTTACAATTTTCGATAGTTAAAATTTCAAATCAAGAAGGTATTATTAATATTTTTAATTTAAATGTAATAAAATATTCTGTTAAATTAATAAAAAGATAAGTAAATTCATAATATTTATACTTTAAATCAAATTAAAGATTAATGGAGGCATAAAAATGGAAGATAGCAAAGAAAAGAAAGTAAAAAATCAATTTGATTTAATCTGCCCAGAATGCGGTGTTGGAAATTCAAAGGGATCTAAAAATTGCCTTGTATGTGGTAAAAATCTTGAAGATACTGTTGCATTTTTAGAAGATGACTCTTTTGATTTAGAAATTAGTAAAGATGCCATTATAGAATACAGAAAAACTTTTTGGGGGGATAATCGAACTGGAAAAGTAAATAAATATAGTCTAAACAAAATTGAAAATGTTGAATTTGGCCCATCTTCCAGATTTATTTTTATTTATAATGGAAAAAGAATTGTTTTACCCCTAAAGGAAGAAAATTTAAGAAAAAAAAAAAAAAAAAAAAAGTTTTAAATCTTTAAAGATGCGTAAAACCTATTTTCAAGGCCTGTATCTGGTTAACATATCCCCAATTAATAAATTTATCATATATGTTTCAGTTCATCCCAGTCTTGCACCAGTTTGAGCATCTATATAAATACTAACTCCTTCTTTTTCGCCAGCCGAATTAATAATTGGTACATTCCATACTAGTCTTCCATCTGACCATGTATTAAGCGTTGGAGTACCTGGATATGCACCAGATTCTAAAATATAAGCTTGAGCAATTTTTTGTGCCTGTTTTGATGATACAGTAGTATTGGTATTATTAGTGCTGTTTGTAGAATTTGTGGAGTTTGTAGAATTAGTCCCATTATTCACCATTGTGGTGTTATTCTGCTGTGATGCATTTTCTGGAGGGTTGGTGGACACATTAGAGTTACTATCACTAAAACCTGCATTTTGTGCTGCTAAATATATTCCTGCAATGGCTACTATCATTATAACTACAATTGCAATCACAATTCCCTTGCTATTCACTATTTCACCTCTTTATCATTTAATATTTTATTTTCATATATATAAAAAAGTATTGATGATAATTCTAGTTTATATCAGACCATAAAATAAATATTTGAATAAAAGAGACTAATTAAGTTTTTAAATTAATCTTAATTAACTTGAAATAATTCAATTTAGAAAATTACTAAAAAATAAAATGATTACGTTAAATATAAAATAAATTCAATTTTTACTTAATTAAAGCTCATTTGCACTTAAAAGATAAAAAAATAAATAAATTATTATTCATCTTTTTTCTGGCTTAAAAGCAGTTTAAGATCAAAAATCATGGCCCATGCTTCTTCAACCTGTGAAGAAATATCTCCAGATGCAAGTTCTATAAATTTTTCCAGACATTTTATAGCCTCTTCATAATTACCCATAAATTTAAGAACAGACCCTTTACCTGCCCATGCTTTAGCATCATCTGGATTCACTTTTAAAGATTCATTAAAAGATTCTAGTGCTTCTTCATATCTAGTAAGGCTGAAAAGGACAGTTCCCCGATTATCCCAAGTATTGCTATCTTCAGGTTTAATATCTAGTGCCCTGTCAAAACAGTTTATAGCCTCTTCAAATCTTTTAAGGGCTGCCATTGAAACTCCCATGTTGGACCATGCCTGAAAATCGTCAGGTTTCAAATCAAGAGATATTTCAAAACTCTCTATAGCATCAGAATACCTTCCAGCACCTGAAAGGGCAACTCCCCTGTTGTCCCATACTTTCACATCATCTTTATTTAATTCTAATGCAGAATCATAACATATTAATGCTGCAACATATTCTTTTTGCATTAAAAGTCTATCTCCTTCGTTAACCCATGATTCAAATGCCTTTAAATCCCTAATATCTCCATTTTCTAAATTTGTCATTGATCATCTTTTTGATCTTTATTTAACTTAAATTTTAATCATTAAATACTAATTGAGCATAATTGGAGTTAATCAAATTATTGCTTAAAAATTTTCATGTCATTTATCATACCTGCAATATGAGCTAAAAAAATATTTATCATAAACTACAAATAAAATAGTGGAGATAGAACTATGATTGATTGGAAAGCCGTTATTATCGGATTTTTGGTGTCTCTTGTCCTTGGAACACTGCTTAGCTTTGTTATTCCTGTTGTGGGCGGGCTTATTTCATCACTTGTTGCAGGTATAATTGTTGGTTACATGGTTAACATTAATTTAACTAACGGCGCTGTAAATAGTGCTATTATGGGCCTTTTAGGTGGATTAATAGAATCAATAATCATCATCATATTAGGTGCGGCCTTTGCAGGGATCATTGGACTGCTTGTTGCAGCTCTTGGTGTCATTGTGGTTTTAGTGCTTACCATAATTCATGTGATAATTGCTGTAATTGGCGGTGTAATCGGGTCTGTAATTAGAGGAAATACATATTAAATTAATTATTTCTTATTTTCAAACTAAAATAAATAGTTAAATACCAAATAAAATATAAAACAGTTTTCTTTAATTGTATTGCAGTTAGATTAAGCTAAAAAAAGAAAAAAAATATTTATTCATCTTTTACGACGAATTTCTCCATAAACTTAGCATATACAGGCCTTGTTACAAAAATTCCAATTAAAACACCAAGGATTGTAGTAATTGCGAAGTTAGAAAGAAGCCCAATTCCAGTTAAACCTCTTGTTATCCCTACATAAAATAGTGGGATCATTGCAGCAATTAAAGTGGCTGCTGAAGCATATATAATAAAGAACGCACCTTTTATTTTAAGATTAAGTCCTGTTCTTCTTCTTTTTGAGACTTTACCCCTCTTAAGAACTTCATCTGTTATAATGATCTGGTCGTCTACTCCCGTACCTATCGCCGCAATAATACCTGCAATAGCCGCCAAATCTAACTCTACACTATGTGATATAGACATCACACCTAAAATAATGATGAGCTCTGCAACACTGGTGAAGACAATAGGCAATACTAAAATAGGTCTTCTATATCTAATGAAGACTATAACTGCGACTACAATTAACGCAAGTACTCCTGCCATTAACGCTCCAGTTCTAAACTGATCTCCTAAATCTGCAGATATGCCCTGTATCCCTGCAATATTAACAGACACCGGCAATGAACCAGACTGTAATACAGCATAAATTTCTTTTGCCTGATTTTCTGCATCTGATTTTGAATTTGCAGGAATTTGTACCTGTACATCGGGTTGAGCTACACCATTAGCAACATCAGGATTTATTTCTGGTGAACTAATCAGCTGATCATCCAAGTAAAAATCTACAGGTTGACCAGCTTTGCCATTTGCTGCTGCTGCAAATTTCTTAGCACCATCAGTTGACAGAGTAAATGGAACATATGCAGTATTTCCTATGATTTCATATGTTTTGACACTAGTTATGTCTGAACCTGTAATTACTGTCTGGTTGTCTATTTTTGCTTCAAATTTACCTGGCTTTCCAATAAGCTTTGCAACCTGATCAGGCTGAACATTAGCAATTTCAACGATAACATCCTGATCTCCACTAGCCCTAACTTTAATGTCTGACACTCCAAAAACGTTAAGACGCTTATCCAGAACAGTTGTGACCGTACTCATTGTATTAGTGTCAACTGGATGTTCCAAGTGTATTTGAACAAGTGAACCACCTTTTAAATCAAGTCCTTGAGGCACTCCATAGATTGAAATCGAAGCTAAACTTCCAATTAAAAGAATAATTAATATAATTACACGGTAATCCTTTAAAAAATCTGTAATATTGCTCATTCATGCACTTCCTTAATAGTTATAATTTGAGGATACAATCTATAATTCATTTATTAGTGCCAAGAAATGATTTATATTCCCCATAATTTTGCAAACAGAAAAAAATCACCCATTTAACTGTATATTTCCATGAATTTTCAATTATATCTCCTGTTTATCTTTCCCTGAGTTATTTTAACACACTAATCTTTATGAAAATATTATTTTATAGGTTATAAATGTTTCCATTTATTTAGCAGGGACTATTTTAAACAGAAGTAATAATAAAGATTTATAGTCAATTCTAAAAATATTTTAGATATTTTGAAAGTATTAAATCCATAAATATGTTTTATTTAAATTATAACTATATCTCATTAAATTAAGTTAAAATATTTAAAAAAATAAAAAAAGAAAAAAAATATTTATTCATCTTTTACGACGAATTTCTCCATAAACTTAGCATATACAGGCCTTGTTACAAAAATTCCAATTAAAACACCAAGGATTGTAGTAATTGCGAAGTTAGAAAGAAGCCCAATTCCAGTTAAACCTCTTGTTATCCCTACATAAAATAGTGGGATCATTGCAGCAATTAAAGTGGCTGCTGAAGCATATATAATAAAGAACGCTCCTTTTATTTTGAGATTAAGTCCTGTTCTTCTTCTTTTTGAAACTTTACCCCTCTTAAGAACTTCGTCGGTTATAATGATCTGGTCATCTACTCCCGTACCTATCGCCGCGATAATACCTGCTATGGCAGCTAAATCTAGCTCTACACTATGTGATATAGACATCACACCTAAAATAATGACGAGCTCTGCAACACTGGTGAAGACAATAGGCAGTACCAGTATAGGCCTTTTATATCTGACAAATACTATAAGGGCCACTACAATTAATGCCAGTAGACCCGCCATTAACGCTCCAGTTCTAAACTGATCTCCAAGATCAGCAGATATGCCCTGAATTCCAGCAATACTAACTGATACAGGCAGTGAACCAGACTGTAGTACTGCTTGAATACCTTTTGCTTCATTAACTGCAGCATCTTTTGTGCTGTTACTACCAGTTATTTGTACATCTGTTGTTGGCACGCCGTTAGCAACGTCTGCACCTATTTCTGGTGAACTGATTAATTGATTATCAAGGTAGAAATCTACAGGCTGCCCTGTTTTACCCTGTGCTGCTACAGCGAATTTTTTAGCCCCATCTACAGATAATGTAAACGGTACTTCCCAGTTGTTTCCTGTAACACTGTATGTTTTGACACTTACTATGTCTGAACCTGTAATTACGGTCTGGTTGTTAATTTTGGCCTCAAATTTACCAGGTGTTCCAATAAGCTTTGCAACTTGATCTGGCTGAACATTAGCAATTTCTACAATAACGTCCTGGTCTCCACTGGCCCTAACCTTAATGTCTGAAACACCAAAAGCATTAAGACGCTTATCCAGAACAGTGGTAACCGTACCCATGGTAGTTGTATCAACTGGATGTTCCAGGTGTATTTGAACAAGAGAACCACCTTTTAAATCTAACCCTTGAGGCACTCCATATAGTGAAATTGAAGCTAGGCTTCCTATTAAAAGAACGACCAGTACAATTACACGGTAATCTTTTATAAAGTCAATTATGTCACTCATTTACGGCCACTCTCCATGTACCATCTAAGGATTCCAAGGTTCATAAGCCATGTAGCCAAAACATCGGCAACAAGCCCTATCATCAGAACTTCAGCAATATTCTGCAGAGTCGCTGCAGATGGTATGAAGAATAAAACTATGACATATAATGCTACCATGGAACCTATAGCTGCTGCAGTCATCGTAAATCCTGTTTTCATAGCATTTATAGCTCTTTCTGTAATTGTTCCTTCCCTACGCTTCAGTACACGTGTGGTAAGCAAAATATCTGTATCCACACTATACCCAATAAGCAGGAGTAATGCACCTACTGATGCAAGTGAAAGCGGTATTCCAAACAGGGACATTCCACCAACGGCTATAATTATATCAGACAGTGCAGCAAGAATAACCGCCATAGAAGGTACAACACTCCTGAACACTATAAATACAGTTACAGACATGAAAAGAAATGCAAATATGAGCGTGTATATTATCTGTGTTAGAGCTGCTGAGCTAAGTACTGCCCCAACAGATCTATAACTTAATATAGTGGCCGTTCCATTCAGGATATTTGTAAATGTATTTGCATCCGCTTCTGTACCAATAGTTACAGTAGCTTGATTGTTGCTGAACGAGTTTACATTCACATCACTCGTATTCAGCCCAGTCTCTATCATGCTTTTCAATTCATCCTGACTTATGGACTTTTGAAGCTGCAAAGTGGTTATAGTACCACCTTTTAAATCTACACTTTCGTTTAAACCATTTGTTAAAAAAATCGCCAATGCAATTATTGTAATAATTATAGGAACCGCTATTAATGGTTTATATGATTCCATCAATGTTTCTATTTTCATTGAACCTCCCCATTATGCTCCATAAATTTTTAAATCCATCTCTTCAACCGTTTTTTTCATTTCATCTTCTATTTCATATGTTTTTTTACCGGCAGTTTTAATTAAGAAGGATGTTATCATTCTTCCGCCTCTAACTTCAATTTTCTCTTTCATCCTCAAAATAGTGTTTCTACCTCCTGACCCTCCAAGAGTAGCAAATAAAATTACATCTTTACCCTGAAAATCACACTTATCAATAAGGGTAATTATAGCCGGAGCAGGTTTTCCTGCCCATACTGGAGTTCCAATATATACCAGACCATATTCACTTAAATCAACCGTCTGTGGCTTAATATTTGTTTTATTTTCTCTCACAGCATCTACTGATGCATTTATATAATTTAGAGGCCCCGACCTCTTTTTTAAATCTTCAATTTCAACAATATCTGCTGAAACTTCTTTTGCAAGAGTATTAGCAACCCTTGCTGTCTTTTTAGTTCTGGAATAATATAAAATAATAGTTTTCATTCAGGACACTCTCTTATATCAATATTATTTTACATAGTTAACTTAATATTATTTTCGTATTATTAGTTCACTTAATATTTTTTAACTTAATAAAAGCCATTATTTATATAATTAAATTAATCAATGATTTGTTATTAATTTCAAGTATAATAATAATTGATCAGGATAATATAATGTTATAATAACTAAAACTTAAGTTATTTAATTTATTATCTTGACTTAAAAAGTTTATGGATGTAATCCTGTAACATCCAGCGACTTTTTCTCATCAAATCCAAACATTATATTCATATTTTGAATTGCCTGTCCAGATGCACCTTTAACTAAATTATCAATAGCTGATACTATAATAATTCGTCCATTTGGATCTATCTGGAAACATCCAATGTCACAATAATTAGATCCTCTAACTGCACTTAATCTTGGAATCTCATCCATATCAACAACCCTCACAAATGGTTCTGATTCATAAAACGCGTCATAAATCTCTTTTACATGCTCAGAGGTTACATCTTCTTTTAAAAATGCATGTGCAGTTGTTAAAATACCTCTTATTACTGGAACAAGGTGTGGTGTAAATGAAACCTTAACATCCCCAAATTTAGATACTTCCTGTTGAATTTCAGGCATGTGTCTGTGGGTTGTAACTGCATAAGGAACAATATTATCACTGATATTTGGATAATGGGTAGCCCCTGTAGGTTTAATTCCAGCTCCACTTACCCCCGATTTAGAGTCAAGTATAATTGCATCTATAAGTTTTTCTTTTGCAAGAGGCAATGATGCTAAAATACCGCCTGTTGGGAAACATCCAGGATTTGCAACAAGTTTGGATTTCTTTATTTCCTCCCTGTACACTTCTGGAAGCCCATAGACTGCATCGAGTGGAGCGGAATGTTCGATACCATACCATTTCTCATAAACAGCTATATCATCAAAACGGTAATCTCCACTTAAATCCACAACTTTAATGCCTCTTTCTATTAACTCTGGAACTATGTCCATAGATGCCCCATGAGGAGTAGCAGTAAAAACAAGATCCGCATCTACTTTTTCTGCAGGGATATCTTTAAATTTAATATTTTCTCCCCTTAAATGAGGATGTACTTTTGATACATTAATTCCTGCATATTGTCGGGATGTTGCAGCAATTACATTTACATTATCATGATATTTTAAAAATCTCAGGAGTTCTCCTCCTGTATATCCACTTGCTCCTATGATGCCTACATCAATCATATTATCTTCACCTAAATGATTTTAGTTTAATGTTTATATTATAAATTACGATTATAGTGAATGACATAATATTTGTCCATTCACTATAAAAAAAACCTTGATATAAATTATGTATTTGGAGTTGAAAGAAATATATTTTCCCAAAGCATTACAAAACGTTTTATAAACTGTTAAAAATCAAAATTTTTGAATCTAAAATAACAGCTAATTTGACAAATATTGAAAATAATTATAATCAAAGAATATTGATTTTAAATAATAATTTATATCAAATTTAAAATAAAATTTAAATATATTAAACATAACAAAGCTCAAATCTTTAATTATTAGATATTTCTTTAAATTATAAATCTTTAAAATATAAATATTCCTGGCAAAATTTTATATTCTTCACATACTCCTAAATCATTTTTCTTTAAAAAGAAAAATTTTGTATTATTAAGCAATTTTTGTACTGATATATCTATCATATTTATTTTTTTGATCACAACATGTTAATATTATCTTAACTTTTTCCTAAGTTTTTAAATCTTATTATTTCACTTTCAGTGTATTTTAACTTCCATATGATTTAAGTACATCTTCACAGTATTTTATGGTTTTTAAAAAAAGCATTTAAATCACTTTAAATTAAAATTAAACTTTTTAGAACGCTTTGTTTACACTTTTTTTTCGAAAGATTTATATGGTGCGATACTTAAGTAGTGCCACCCAGAAGAATACATTTTAAGTGTATTCTTATGTTGGGAATCGGAGGCGGTATAATTACTAGTAAGCTGTTATTCGCAGTTATGTTAGTGACAGCTATGTTACTAACTGGTATTGCTGGCGTAAGCGCAGCAAATGTGGGACATACAGAAACTAAACTTAATAATTCCCACATCGTATCTGAAAAAGTTAATTATAACATAATTGATATAAAAGGTACAAACAAATCGAATATAAAACAAAATAAATCCGATAAGGCTGTAAAATATATTAAAAAAACAGTCAAAAATAAACAAATAAAAACACCAAATAAGAACACAGTGAAACAGAAAGTACACAAGAAGCATTGGATACACAGTAAAAACTTAACAAAAACCAGTGAATTATATGCAGCAGCTGGAGAAACAAAAAATATCAAAAATTCTTCAAGTAAAGCCGCAGTAAAATCAGCAGTAACTTCAAAAAATTTCACTGTAAGCCAAATCAACAGTGCATCAGCAAGAGTCAACAAGTACATTGAAAATAAACACAGACTTCCAAAGTATGTAACCATTGGTACATCTCAAGTTAAAATGCCTGCTTTTTTAAAATTACTCACTGCAGACATAATACAATTAAATAATGGTAAAACTACACCAATAAAACTTAAGAATGTAAAAACTCCATCAAAAACAACAGAAAGCTTTAAAAGCGGAAAAATTAATAAATCTGGCTATTTAGGGCTTGCTAAAAGAGTTGATACATTTATAAATAAAAACGGTGTTGCACCTAAACAAACCACCAGCAATCTCGGTAAAATGAATTATAAATCATTAATTTACACATTTTCCAAGATACCTGCTTTTTACAAAACACATAAGAGACTACCTGGCCATGTAGCAGTGAAAAAGTGGAGTACATCTGGAACTACAGGTGTATCTACAGTGAAAATACCTGCATCTTTGAAAAAATACGTTAAAGCTACTAAAAACTGTCAGGTAAACAACGCAAGAATCAAATCACTGTCAAAACAGATAACCAGAGGAAAAAAGACACAGAAAGCCAAAGCAGTGGCAATATTCAACTGGGTACGAAACAAAATAGGTTACAAATTCTATTACAATACACGAAAAGGAGCAGTAGGTACATTAAATGCCCGAAGCGGAAATTGTGTAGATACTGCACACCTGTTAATAGCTCTTGAAAGGGCAGCAGGAATTCCAGCTAGATACATCCATGGTAAAGCTAAATTTAGAAGCGGTAAAAGGTACGGTCACGTTTGGGCTGGAGTATACGTAAACGGTAAATGGTACAAAGCAGATGCTACCAGTTCCAGGAATTCATTTGGTGTTATTAAAAACTGGAGTAGAGCTGTAATAAAAGGTAAATATGCATCATTACCATTTTAAAATGAGTTTTTGATCAAACTTTTAAAAATCTATGATTTTTGATGTTTGCGAAATATATTTTCGCAACCGGAAAAACATTTAGTTTTTCCATGCGACAAAATTAAAAATTTTGTCAGCTTTTTTCTAAAAAGCCCTCGAAAATCCTCCGGATTTTCGGGGCGCCAAAAATCCTACGAATTTTTGAGCGTTTGAGGTGAATATACATCATTACCATTTTAAAACGGTAAAATTATTTACCTTTTTCTTTATTTTTTTAAATTAGTTAAAAATAAACTTTCAATAATTAATAAAATTGAATTTCATTTTGTATATCAAAAAATAAGTAAATAATGGAACTTACGATTTAATCATAGTCCCAATTCCTTTTTTAGTAAATATCTCAAGTAAGACAGAATGTTTAACTCTGCCGTCAATGATATGGGCAGATGAAACACCATCTTCAATAGCTTTAATACAGGTCATTGTTTTAGGCAGCATTCCTTCAGTTATGGTTCCATCCAGGATTAACTCTTCAATCTCATCAATTTTGATTTTTCGAATAAGTGACTCAGGATCCTTTGGATCTGCAAGTATTCCAGGAACATCTGTCAGTATAATCAACTTTTCTGCATCCATTTCAGAAGCCATGTCCCCTGCAACGGTATCTGCATTTAAATTCAGGGTTTCTCCATTATCGGCAACACCAATAGGTGAAATTATTGGGATATAATCATTTTTGGTGAGCACATTTACTATCTCAGGGTTTATAGACCTAATTTCACCTACAAGCCCCAGATCCACAATTTTCTTTTCACCAGTTACATTATTTATTACCTCATGAGGAGCTTTTCTGACGGCTTCTATAAGTTTGCTGTCTTTTCCAGATATTCCTACTCCATTTCCACCGTGCCAACCTATTCTTGACACAATTTCAGTGTTTATCTTACCTACAAGGACCATTTTAACTATGTCCATGGTTTCCCTGTCTGTTATTCGAAGCCCTTCAATAAATTTTGGTTCTTTTCCAATTTTATCCATGGCTCTTGAGATTTCAGGTCCTCCACCATGCACAACAATTGGATTCATGCCCACGTACTTCAAGAGCACTGTATCCCTTGCGGTGGAATCCATAGCCTTTTCATCGACCATGGCATGTCCGCCGTATTTTATAAGAATCTTCTTTTTATGAAATTTCTTTATGTAAGGCAATGCCTCTATTAAAATGTTAACGGTTTCCATTTTATCCCAGTTTTAGTTATGTGATAGTTAAACTTTCTTTAAATTCAATAAATTTTGTGATAATGAATAAATTATTTTAATTTTTTTATTTACTAATCAGTTCAAACCCTTAAAATACTTTGGTTTTGAGATATAAATTCAGTGAAAATTAGTAAATCAGTTATGTACTGTACTCTGAATTAATCTTCACATAGTCATATGATAAATCGCACCCGTATGCAGCTGCAGAATGATCTCCTAGATTAAGATCAACAATTATTTCAATTTCATCATTCTGCATTATTTTTTCTGCAGTTTTAAGTTCATCAGTCCCATCAAAAGCTAGAATAGAACCTTTTTCCACAATTTTAACAGTTTCATTATCTGACTTAAATGTTATATCTACAATTTTTTCATCCATTTCAGCCCCCGAATATCCTACAGCTGCAACTACCCTACCCCAATTAGGGTCAGCTCCGAATAATGCTGTTTTTACAAGTGATGATCCAACGATAGCTTTTGATGCAGATTTTGCATCACTAGAAGATGCAGCGCCATTTACATGAACTTCCATATATTTAGTTTCCCCTTCGCCGTCCTTTGCCATCATCTTTGCAAGTTCAGTACATACATACCCAAGCGCTTCATGGAAATTTTCGTCTATTTTCCCTGAACTTCCATTTGACATCAGTATAACAGTATCATTGGTACTTTCATCACCGTCTACAACAACCATGTTGAATGATTTATCCACTGCTTTTTTAAGCGCGTCATTTAGTTCTTCAGCTGATGCTTTAACATCAGTGGTAATAAAACATAGCATTGTACCCATATTTGGCGCTATCATTCCAGAACCCTTAGTTATACCGCCAATTTTAACGATACTTCCATCTTTAAGGGTAGTTTGAACAGCAAATTCCTTTGAAAACGTATCGGTAGTCATTATAGCTTCTGCTGCTGCAAATGAAGCTTCAGGAGAATTTTCAAGGGTATTCAATGACTCATCTATAAGTGCATTTATAATGTCTAAAGGCAGTTTCCTTCCAATTATGCCTGTGGATGCAACGGCAACATCATTTAGTTCAATGTTTAATTTATCTGCAACCCTTTTTGTCATTTCCCTTGCACTAGCGATACCTTCTTCAGCTGTAAAACAGTTGGCATTCCCACTGTTTGCAACGATTGCGGATAATTTACCATCTTTAAGTACGTCTTTTGTAACAATAACTGGTGCTGCAACTACTTTATTTGAGGTAAAAACTGCAGACGCTGTATTTTCTTTACTAACTATTACAGACACTCCATATTTCCCTTTACGAGAACCTGAAGCTAGAACACCATCTACAGCACATATTCCTCCTTTTATTATTTTCATAAAAATTCTCCATTAATATTATTTTAAAGTCAAGGTTAACCCAATAAAATTAGAAAATAGTGATTTGCTATTCCACTACCTGAATATTTTCATATTAGCCATCATTATGTGCCAGTATCATTATTACTGTCACTATTATCCTCATCATTATCGTCGTTATTTACACTACCACCATTGTTTTTACTGTTGCTATTACTCTTGCTACCGCTACTATCACTATTGTCAGTATAAGTAGATTCTGAGTTTTCATCTGTACTATTTACGCTGGTTTTAGGTTCTGTATTAATGTTAACATTTTTTGTGGATGGGACCTGTATATCCTGATTAGTTGAGACCTGTGTAGTGTTTTGAGTATTGTTTTGATCCAAACCCATTACTATTCCTGCTCCTGATCCAAATCCAAAAGCTATTAATGATATAATCAATCCGATTATGGCTTTTGCTTCAGTTTCTGGCTTCATAATACCACTCTAGTTTTCTATTGTAAGTTTTTATTAATAAATATAATGGTTTCACTTATTCTCTGTGTTTAAATATCAGCTAAATTAAACTATGTTGCAATTGCGTATAAAAGAGCAATGAATATTGACACGATACCAAATTCCCAGTATCCAATGCTCCATCCTATGAATGTAGCTACAAACACGAAGATAAATATTATTACAGCTTTAGATTTCCCATGCATTAAGAAATCCAGGATAGATCTTGAGAATTCTGAAGGAATATAATATGCGTATGTTCCATCTGCAATATCAAAAACCATAACAGGGCTGTTATTCCATATTTTAACTTCATCAGCTATCTGAGCTCTTTCTCCAGATTCTCTTCTGCTTTTTCCTATACCTGCCCTTAGCATTGCACCATGATTTAAAGCATGCCATGCAGAATCAATACCTGCCTGTAATGCTGCATGTTTTGTTGGGAAATTAGCGACAAAATCATCACCTCCTTCCCTGTATCCTTCAATTTTTCCATTACATTCATTCTCGATGAAATTTTTAATATCTGTCATTATTTCAACGAGTTTGTCACGCCCATTTTCTGATATAAATTTAGTGGAATCTATCATATCAATAAATAGATAATTATCATAAACTGCAGGGGCACCTTTTAATTTTCCAGTTTTACCTGAAAATACAATTGCATATTCTCCCCCTAATTTAGTAAACCCTACTCCTGATGATTCACCGATCTGTTTGTTTAAATTAATAGCCCTTTCAATAGATGCGGCCCCAGTCATTCCTGATGCTGCCCTTACGTGGATATCTTTTTCCAGACCGCGGCTTATAATTTCAATTCCGACTCTTATTGCATCATTTTTGGAAAGCATCCTTGCTACAATCTCAGTACTGCTTTCTTCAACAATTGTACCCCTTTCCTTTTCAATGATGCTTACAAATTCTTTAATAATCGGATCTTTTTCAAAGACCTCTACATACAGATACCTGTCACTACCCATAATTATATTACTTAAAAGGGCATATTCATCAACTTTATTTTCTGCAGGCTTTAATTCTATGAATTTTCTACCTTCAGGGATGTTTGCTGTACCTATTTCTTTAACAAGGTTATGGAAAATATTTTGAGTTGTAATATGTGCACGATCAAGTTCCAATAGCATCGTTTTAGTGTAATTTATCATCTCTACGTATTCTCTTTCCCTGTCGTTGGTTGGGTAATATTTTGTGCCTATGCTTAAGACCTTGGACTTTATAAAAAGTCCAAAAAGTCCTCTCATTAGATAATCCATGACCATTTAACTTTTTCCTCCTTATAGAGCGAAATGAGATTTCGTTAGATATTACTACCCTTTACTTTCTCCTTTTTCTAAAACAATCTCAAATTGTCCTGGTTTTTCCATTAACATACTTGGTTTAACGGATACAATAGGAAATTTCCATGTTCCAATCCTTGCAGCCACTGTACTTGCGATATTTCTAGAGTTTTTCTTTACAAATGAGTAATCGTGATCATTAATGGTTATATTTATATTATATTTAGATTCCTCAACTACCTCATCCGAATAAAGAATATTAAGCTCAAAACTACCAGGTTTTGTGAAAAGATCATTTCTTACAGCAACAAGGGGCGCGTGTTCAAGTTTAAGTCTGTCTCCAACAGTAACTGCAATATTTCCAGCATATCTAACAGCATCTTTATAGTCCCTTGGGCTTACAAGAACAAAAATAATGAAGTCGCTCGTTGATTCTGCCTCTTCAACCAGGTTCATTACTTTACCAAAAAGAGGAATCTTCTGGAATATATCTTCTATTTTAGAGTCCAGTGCATTTTCCCGGGTTTTAGTTATCCTATCAATTGCTTCTTTTGCAATTGCAATACCGCTTATTTTCTTGCTTTTTTTAACTTTATATGCATCTAGTCCCTTTCTTTCAAATTCGTTAAGGGAATATGTACATATTTTTTGCAGTATATTTTTAACTTTTTTAGGCTTAGAAGATGTTCCAATGGAGATTTCACCATTTTTAATACCATAAGGAATTCTTTTACTTGCAATATCTTTAAATTCGTCGTTGTAATCTCTAAACATATCATTTGATAATATTTTTGCATTTTCTTCATATGCAATTTTTAAAATAAAATGATCTGCCGTTGTACCAGATGGGACCTGCTGAACTTTTTCTTCTTCAAGAAGTTTGTTGAACTCTTCCTTGTTGTCAATTTCATGTCTAAGGGGTGCATCCGCTATTGCAAACGGTTCATAACCTAATCCTTTCAACGCTTCCATTGCATTTAATATGTTATTAAGACTTGGCTGTCCGTCTTTTCCTTTTCCAAAGTGAGCCACGTTGGATGCATCAATAATTACTTTCAATCAATCACCTTACATCTATTTTCAAATTTTGCAAGACACTTAGATTTTCCATCCGCCTGATTTAGGACTACTTCAACAGTATCTGGTTTGATATCAATTGTATTAAAAGAACAAACATCTTTTCCTCGAAGTTTAAGTGAAGAAACTGTTCCCGCAGTGACAAATGTTGTATTACCAACGAACCATACATAAGGCACGTGCTTATGTCCTGATAATACGATATCTGCCCCTCCATCAATTATAGATTTTAGAATGTCACCAGCATCAGTCAATATATTTCTTTCACGTCCTGTTTTGGGAACAGGAATTATATGATGATGAAGGGCTATTATTTTATATAAATTATTTTCTCCAGCATTTTTAAGTTCCGCTTCCATTGAAGCTTGCTGTGACCTACCTATTTTCCCATAATCTATATCTGGCTCGCTGCTATCTAACCCTATAGCGCTAATTTCAGGAGTTTTAACATTTAGAGTACCACAATACTTCTTTATAAGTTCCTCAAAACACTCGTTTCCGATATGCCGTGCATCGTGATTTCCAGGAACTACAAGTAGTGGACTTTCAAAAAGTTCCATGAACTCTGCTGCTCTTTCAAATTCTGCATAATAACCATTGTTGGTTATATCTCCAGTTACAATCACTAAATTTGGATTAAGGTCATTAACTTTATTTATGGCCCGAAGTAAAAGCTCCTCTTTGAAATTGATTGCACCGATATGCATATCTGATAGGTGAGCAATAAATGCCATCTAACTTAACCTCATAATTGCTTCTGCAAGATCTCCATTTGTATCTTTTAATGCTTTAATAGCATCTTCTTTACTTGCACCTGTTTGAGCAGATACAAGCTCTACATCTTCATCAGGAATTTCTAATTCTATTTCTAATTTTTTCTCTTTAGGTTTACCAGTTATCTGGTATGTTTTCTGCCCCATAAAATCCATTATATTTATTTTTGGATTTTTTATCACTACTTCTTTATCTTTAAACTTTATTATGACTTCTGTGGCACCTTTGACATCCTTCATGTCCATGCCCATTTGTTTCATAGCTCTTTGCATTTGTTTAAGTTGTTTTGGGTTCATCCCTGCACCCGGTATCATAATTTACCTCCTTTTCTTGTCTTTACAGCTTGACCAGTTTTTAAATCTTTTATTTCATGAGCGTTTAAAATTGACTTACCAAAAGCCAGTAAATCATCATTTTCATTTACAATTAATACTTCTTCATTCGCCCTAATATTTATATCAATGTCTATAACGAATTTAGCAAATATACTTTTTCCTTCTCTTGCAAATGGTTCAGCATCACTGTTTACAACCACTCTACTTTTAGGGTATTCAAGAAACTCGTGAAGTCTCTCCGCTCCAAGCATACTTAAAACGAATATCCCATCACTTGCACGAAGCGTTGCAATCAGATCTTCGCCGTCATAAACATGTCTTATTTTACCAGTTTTTCTACTTTTAACTATATCTACATTGGTACCAAACAGAGCTTTTCCAGCACCTGTACCAAATTGATAATCTGCAATATATTTTATTTTTTCTTTATCATCAAACTGCAATCTTAATTCATTAATATTGAAATTTTCAAGCTCAAAATCAAGATCAAACTTTTTAATAAGACTTTCACTGATTATAACTTCATTGAAATTATTTATATACTCATTTATAATATTTTTAACGAATATTTTAGAATCACCATCTAATAAACTTGGAGACTCATTCTGAGCTAAAGGGTAAATTTCATCAATCTCAAGGGGAATAACTCCAAATGGAACATCTACAACAACAACCTGTAATTGTTCATCTATATGGGAGCTATTTTCTGATTTCAAGCCCTTAATCCGGTAGAAATTTCCAAGTTTTTCTAAATCAGGTTTATCTCTGCCAAAATTGGTTAATATATTCTGAATATTTTTGGAGTATGGTTTTTTAAATGACGGCAGTAACAGTACTCTGTTTTTTTGAGGAATTCTTGAAATTCGGCTTAAGTATCTAAATATTTCAGGCCTATTTAACGATTCGGGGCCAGTGTAGAAAAATGCAGAATTTTTATACTCCGGGTCGTACTCTTCCATTAATTCCGTGTAATTTTTAAGGTTTCGCAGCGCATCTAAAAGATAAGGGTGAGCCCTGCATCTCTGCTCAACTAATTCAAGTAAATTTCCATCGACAATAGCCTGTCTTATTTTTCTGATTTCTGCAAAACTGACATGAAGGTTATGCTGTGCAATTAGTTTCATCCTCTGTTCTTTTTTCATACTCCTTAAATCATTAGGAGTATATTTAGTACATACTTCACATGAACACGGCATTTCCAAAAGATCCTGTAATTTATAAGTTCCATTAGGCATCATCAGGCGATCATCCTGGGCATAAAGAATATAAGCAGCTGAATCAAACAAATCACATCCCATAGCAACAGCTAAAGCAAATACCATAGGATGGCCTGCACCCATAAGGTGTCTTGGTCTCGATGGAGGTAAATTAGCCACGGATGCCATTACAATATCCACAACATCTTTGTATTTATAATTTTCAAGTAAAGGAACTACTGCCCCTATAGGATAAACTTCAAAATCCATCTGACCAATTGCTTCGGCACATTTTGCCCTCAAGTCCGGGAAAGTAGAGCCCTGCACAACAGAGTTCAGCATTAAATTTTTTCTTGCATCTAACGCTTCTTTTGCCCTTTCAAGAGTTATTTCAAGTTCTTTTTCCGCCCTTTCCCTCTTTACATAGGGGGGTGTTGGAATATCAAGGGAAGTACCAATATCAGTGCCTATATTCTCTTGAAACTCGATTATTTCTTTATTAGTTACATCAATATCTCCATACACTGAAAGCTGAAAAGAACCGGAATCAGTGACAATTGGGCCCTCAAAATTTATCAAACTGTGTATGCCCTCTTCAAGAGCTTTTTTCTTCAATTCTTCATTTTTATAGATTATATAAGAGTTAGTTATGACGATGTCTGCCCCATACTTTTTAACATCAATGGTTTGTTTTCCAGGATGGATTACAGGCATCAAAGCTGGTGTTTTCACATTTCCATGGGGAGTCTTCAGTATACCAATTCTACCCATTGCATCCTTATATTTAATTTCAAAGTTCAATTTTTCACCTATATCATTATATTATTAAATATATCTTTTAGATTGTAAATTTAATTGTTCAAATGAACTATTTATTCAAATTCAATTTTTCATATTAGTTATCTTTTTAAATAAATCTTTTAGAGTTTTGATTAATTTGAATTATCAGAGAATTCTAATTTTTCAGAATATAACTATTAAACATTCATCAAATTTCATGGTTAAAATCATTTAGATTTAATAGAATATCAATTAAAGCATAATTAAATTAAATTTTACGTTAATTTCCATTATCATGTGTAGACTTTATACTTCATTATTATGTCATACTTGTTAATTTAAGTTGACTTGTTTTAAAAAATTCCATTTATTTAAATCAAAATATATGATAATTTAAATATTGTACAATACTCCAAACACGAGTGTAATTTTAAATTTTATAAGTTTTAGATCATTTTATACTTTATTTTCTTCCATTACATTTGTTAATCTTTTTATCATTTCATTTATCCTGCTGGAAGAATTATCTAATTTTGAAGCTTTACAACCACAGATACATTCATCAAATTGAGGGCAAATTATATAATATGCTTCTTTTGATTTTAAATCAGCGATTCCAAGCGTATTAATATTTCTAAGGAGCCTCCTCTTAAGTCGAGCGTCATTAACATCTTTACCCAGGTATATTGGAGTTTTTACAGTCGATGCAAATTTTTTTATTCCCCTTAAAGATTTTCGTTCCTTTTCTCTTCTTTCCCTTATTTCATCATTAGACGCATTGAGTTCCGGATCCCTAAACGGGACCCCTGCATCACTGAGTGCTATCATTCTCTCATCATTATCTGGGAGTGATTTTTCGATTACTTCAGGAACTTTAGATGCCACTGTGCCCCCGCTTTTCCGCCCAAATAATGGACTTTCACCTACATGAAACCCTGCATGTACCATTGCAGACCTGACAGGTGCTGCAGATGTATAAGTAAGAATAATCCCCTCATCTTTAAGTATATTTTTCAAAATAAGGAAAAAATCAATGGTATACAATTCAGGGGATTTGAGTGGTGAAAATGGATCCAGAAATACTGCATCATATTTCTTATCAATTTCTTTAATTACATATCTAGCATCACTCAAATATATATTAATCTTGATTCTATCTGGTATCTCATCTTTATTGAATTTAAAACCAAGAGTTCCATCATCATATAATTTATTCTCCACTGCGCTCTTTATGATACTATAAGACTTAATGGGGTCTTCTATAAAAAGAGATGATGCAAGGGTCTCTCTTGATATTTCAATCATATCAATTTCAATATCAACATCATCACCTAAAAATTCAATACATGAAGCAGCATTATAACCCAGTCCGCTGCATATATCCAGTATCTTAACTTTTTTCTTTCCTTCAAGCTTTGCAGGTTTAACAAATTTCTCCATTGATTCCGAAATTGCCCCGTGGTGAGTATGCATCGTCTCAGACTTGTCATTTACATTGTTAGATTTTAAGGTATAGGATCCATCTGCAGTTTCTATAAAATACTCCTTTAAAAGGTTTTTTGTCTTGTTTCTTGCGCATTTATTCCCTTTATGTTCTTCTGTGAAGCATTCTCTGATAATTTTTAGAGCATCGTCTGTTGCAGTTAATGCTTGATAATTGCTTTTTGTTTTCATGGTAATCCAAATTTTATTTATTAAATAGTAACAAATTAATTTAGAACGTGCAGATTCAGTATAAATGTTTTGCGCATTCTATGTTGAATTAATCTAAATTGAATTTGTATAAAAACTTTAATTTATTAAATCAATGATTTATAAAATTTAAACAATGCACCACATTCAATCATGAACATTTAAAAATATTTATGATACAATATTTATATTTGAAAAATTAAAAATTGAATTTACTATTTTAATTCATTAAATAAAGCTAGATTCACACTAGTATAAAACAGTATATTGGAGGCAAATAAGTGGTAAAAGTTATTGGAGTTATAGGTAGCCCGCGGAAAAATGGGAACACCGCATATTTAGTTGAAAAAGCATTGGAAGCTGCAAAAGAATCAGGAGCCGATGTTGAAAGTTTATACTTGGGAAATATGAAAATGGAACCCTGTAATGCATGTGATATATGTAAATTGACAGGTGAATGCCCAAAAGATGATGATGTAAATGAAATTCTTTCAAAACTTCAGGAAGCCCATGGAATAATCATTGGAAGCCCAGTTTACTTTGGAACTGTAACAGCACAGCTTAAAATACTTATGGATAGGTCAAGGCCACTTCGAGCTGATTTTAAACTTAAAGACAAAGTAAGTGGGGCAATAACTGTGGGAGCATCCAGAAACGGAGGACAGGAAACTACATGTTCGGCCATACATAATTTCATGCTTATTCAGGACGCTGTAATTGTAGGTGATGGTGCACCTCTTGCACACTATGGCGGTGCTGGAGCTGCAGGAGCTGCTGGCGATGCGCAAAATGATGAATATGGTATAGAAACATCAAAAAATTTAGGGAAAAGAGTAACTGAACTTGCCAAAAAAATTAACAATATTAATTAAATATCAAATAAATTAGTGAACTGTTCAATTTTATTACTATTTTTTTTTAAAAGATGCAAAAATTGTCTAGAAAAAGGAAATATTTCACCCAAATCAACCACTCATTTTATTTATTAGTGCATATAATATTATTTTTATCATATATTTATGACCAACAAACGACCAAATGGCAATATCTTCATTGGAGAAAACTGCAATGACATTGAATGATCTTCAGATAAAAAATTTATCCCCTTTAAATAGAAATTTGGAAGATAAAATGGATCAAAATTCAAAAAAATCCAATAATTTCCTTAATAATTGGAATATATATGTGGTTATGCCTGCATATAATGAAAGTAAGACTATAAAAAATGTTATAGAAGATCTTAAACAAAGAAATTTAAACATGGTCATTATAGACGATGGATCTCATGACAAAACATATAAAATAGCGGAAAATTCTGTTTATGACCATGGGTTCATTTACAGACATGTGATAAATAGAGGATTAGGTGCTGCACTTGAAACTGGAATAAAAGCAGCGCTGGCAAAGAATGCAGATATAATAGTAACATTCGATGCAGATGGACAGCATAATCCCGATGATATAATTCCTGTATGCAAACCAATCATGGAAAAGAGAGCAGACGTTGTAATAGGAACAAGAAATTTTAATGAAATGCCTGCTTCTAAAAAATTTGGAAATACAGTTATGAACATAATAACGCGTATTTTTTATGGAATTCATGTAAATGACTCTCAATCAGGTTTACGAGCTTTCAACAGGAAAGCTGCTAAAGTTTTAGATATAACCTCAAGAGGTTATGGGGTATCTTCTGAGATAATAGGTGAAATTAAAAAATATGACTTAAAAGTAGAAGAAGTTGAAATCGAAACTATTTATACTGATTATTCCATGAAGAAAGGTACAAATTTAATAGTGGGTCTCAAAATACTTGCTAAATTAATAATAAATATCCTAAAATAATATTAAAGTTTAAATAATTTACAGGCGGTGCATAAATGATATATAACGATCTAGGAGCTCTTATAGGAATAATTGCCATAATTATAGGCATTTTAAGGTTAAAAAATGGTAAAATGTCCCTTGGAATGGCTTTACTCTGGACTATAATCTGGTTAGTTATAATATGGATTTCATTATTCCCCGAATCAACAAACTTACTTGCAGGATTAACTGGAATAGGGAGAGGTTTAGATGCAGTACTAATATTTGGACTTATTTTAAGTTATTATCTCATTTTCAAAATGTATGGCATGATAGAAAATATGGATAAAGAAATAACATTACTTGTGAGGGAAATTGCACTTCAAAGAGGAGATTTAAAGGAAAAAATAGATAATGAATGCTCAAAAGATCTAGATCCATCAGATGAAAAGAGTAAAACTAAATCAAAATAAACTCATTTATTTTAGAAATCCAATTAATTCTTTACAGATTTAATCAACCAGAGAGAATATTATGAAAATAGGATACTTCATCAGCCATTTTCCATACGTAGACCTCGTCAATGACGCAAATTATAACAAAGAATATGCTCATGGAGGTACTGAAATCGCTGCTTACCAGTTAGCGCGCAATATAGCAGAAATAGATGATGTAGAGATTTTTACAACATCCATCGATTTTAAAGATTCACATGAAAATTCAGAAAACATGTTGATACACCGCTACGGCACTGTTTTAAAAATTGCAAGCGCTAATTTATCATTTAAAATTTTATACAAACCTTTAAACTGTAAAATTGATATTGCCCATGCTCATTACAACATGCCTTACTCTGACTATTCTGCACTGAGATATGCAAAAAAAAATAAAGTACCATTTGTAGTTACTTACCATGCTGATGCGCAGGATAGTGGAGGAAACTTTGTCCGCAACTGGGCGCAAAAGATCTACAATAGATCTCTACTTAAAAATGTTTTAAATGGCGCAGATGTAATAATTGCCACATCAAAGTCATATATAGATGAATCTAAGTTTTTAGGAGATTACATGGATAAAATTGAAGTAATTCCTAATGGAATAAACCTGGAAGAATTTGATATTAAGCTCGGGAAAGCAGAATGCAGAGATAAACTAGATCTTCCGCGTGATAAAAAAATAATACTATTTTTTGGGAATATTGTAGCATATAAAGGCCCCCATATCCTATTAAAAGCTTTTATAAAGGTTAAATCTCAATTTAAAGATGTAAAGCTGGTTTTTGCAGGTAGGGGTGAGATGCAGGAAGAACTTAAAAAATTAGCTGCAGATCTAAGTATAACAAATGATATCATTTTTACAGGATACGTGGATGAAGGGCTGAAACCATTTTATTACAAATGTGCAGACATATTCTGCCTTCCTTCAATCACCATGGCTGAAGCATTTGGAATTGTAAATTTAGAAGCTATGGCTTGTGGTATTCCTGTTATATCTTCTAAACTTGGAGGAATTCCAGATGTTGTCGTTGATAGAGAAACAGGACTTCTTGTTAACCCTGAAGATGTAGAAACACTGGCAGAGTCCCTAATGTTTTTACTTGAAAATGAGGATATTGCTAGAAAAATGGGCGATAACGGGAAAAAGAAGGTTGAAGAATATTCCTGGAAAAAGATAGCAGGAAAAACACAAATGATTTATGAAAGGTTAATTTAAATGGTTATGCTCTCAGAATTTTAATTCCATCTTTAGTTGCATTTAAAAATGATTTATAACGTCTTAAATTTTTAAAATATATCAAATCAATAGCACTGATAATCCAGAAGTCAAAAACAAAGAAATATAATAAGAATGATAAAGTTTGCAAGTTATTGCTATATTTTTTAACAAATAAAAACCTATTTTTAGTTTCTAGATAGTCAACAAACAAATTGGTGTTTCTATTAGTGGAACCGCCTATTTTATGCCACATTTTTGATTTAAAAGCATAAACCGATTTCCAACCGCTGATATAACCCCTTATAGCCCAATCATTCTCTTCTCTATAAGAAACATATTCTTTATCTAATAGGCCTATATCTCTAAGCATTCGCGCCCTTGCAAGTAAACAGCACCCATGGATGTAGTCAACCTCTTTATTTGTATCATATTGTCCTTTATCAATTTTTTTGTAACCAATATGGCTTGGTTTGAATTTCCATAAATTCTGTTTTCCTCCAGCGAAATTTATAATATCTTTTCTTCCTTTGTAATCATAATAATAAACTTTTGGCCCTACAAACCCAATTTGAGAATCATCTTCTGCAACTTTTACTAATTCATTTAAAAAACAATTATCAACAACAGTATCATTGTTTAAAAGCAAAATATAACCTGAATTTAAAATATCTAAAGCATACCTAATTCCAATATTGTTCCCCTCAGTAAATCCATAATTTTTATCATTTTCGATGAGAATCAGTTCCTTGTTCATATAGTGTTCATCCTTCATGGATTCTATTTCATGTTTTAGATATTCTTTAAACTTAATTGGCTTATTTTCGCTATAATCAAAAAAGGGAGAGTTTACTTTTATTTTACCCTTTAAATATCCTTTGATCTTTTCTAAAGATTCATCATTTGATGCATTGTCAAGGAGAATGATATTATAATTGGGATACTTAATTTTGTAAACTGATTCTAAACATTCTAATGTATCTTTCCATCCATTCCAGTTAAGAATGACAATAGAAACGTGAGGATAATTCATAATATGCTTTCCATTTTAAAATTTCTTTTTAAACTTTGTCCAGTAAAAAATCGATCTTTGAAAAATTTTTTGTATACTTAAAGGATATTCTGAATCCCAGTTTCCCATGGTAGTATAAACTATTTTATAGTTTTTTCTATGTTTATTCAATAATTTTTTTAATATACTATAATATTCCTTTGAAAAGGAGTCTCCTGCAGATTTATGATATATCGAAGCTGGAACTACATAAACATCCCGTCCATTCTCATTAATGCTTAAACTGTAATCTACAGCATATAAATGCCAGCCATTACATACTTTTTCGTCGAATGGAACCATATCAAAAACATTTTTTGGTATTATAAACAGACATTCATCAAGTGTTTGCACTTTAACAGGCGTCTCGATTTGTATTTTTCCAGCAAACTTTGGAGGTATTCCTTCTTTGATATTACTTATAATTACCTTTTCTTTAGATTTTCCTGCGGCTCCTGCAATACCCAAATTTGATATAGAATCTAAAATTAGTTCTAAATCATTTAAAAACGTGTTAGAAGATAGATCTACATCTTGATGTGTAAAAATTATATATTTACCCTTTGCTTTTTTACCTTCTTGATTAAATGCTTCTGCAGCCGATTTAAACTTTTTTTGAGTGTTATTAATTAATATCAGTTCATAATTAGTAGTTTGACTATTCAGGCTTTTGAGTAAATAATCATTTAAAATTTCTTCATTATTGTACACGCAAACTATTGAAAAAATTATTCCACCTCAAAATGATTATACAAAATCAATTTAATTGTTTATCTCCTTTTTATAATTTGTTTAAATAAGTACCTATCCATATCATCAATTCCTTTAATTAAGTATAATACTGCCAGATATGCTAAAACAGCAAAAGGTGCTAAAATTAACAAATTAATGATCTTGAAATATATAAGAAGTACGCTCATAACAAGAGTACTGACTGTTACTTTTAATAATATTTCATTAATTCTATTTTTAGATACTCCAAAACCAAATTTATACCCTATCATAATAACACTGCCCACAAGAATGGCCTCGGTCACTACTGTTGCAATACTGGCCCCCACATAACTAAGCGTTGGAATTAAAATTAAATTAAGTGCAATATTTACAACTACACATACTGCTGAAATCTTGGTAACTATTAACTGCCTGTTTGTAGCCTCTAATAACCTAATAAATGCTGCCCCAATGAAAGTAAAAACTGTGGTCCATATAAGTATCTGCAGAGCAATGATTGATCTTTGATATCCATAGCCAAATATTAAAATTATAATATTATCCGCTAAAATTGTAACCGCTGCTCCCATTGGAATTCCAGTTACAACCATTAATTTAAAATATTTTTCAGTGATTAAGTTCAATGAATCTCGTGAAGAGAGATGAAATTGCGACATTGATGGGAAAAGAGTAGTATTAATGGTAATTGGGACATACAACAAAGCAAGAATCAACCTGTACGCTGCATTATACCAGCCTACTACCTCGTTCCCTTGAAATAATGAGAGCATAACCGAGTCTATATATGTATATACCATGCCCGAAATTCCTGTTAATCCAAAGGGTAATGCTTCTTTTATTGCAGATTTCCAAAAACTCCAGTTAAGTTGCATTTTGTAAGGTGGAAATTTCCAGATATAAACAAGAAAAATATAGATCAAACTAATTACACTGGATATAAAAAATATAAAAGCAAATCCTAAAACACTGAACCCATAGTATATTCCAATGATAACACCTGCAAATAATAAGACATTACTTATTACCTGTCCAATTGATTGATATTCTATTTCCTCATAAGCCTGGAATATAGAATTAAAAATTCCATAAAATGAAGTTAATATGCTGTACAATGCAACAAAGTAAACAACAATTTTAACTTCCTGAGGATAACCCATTAAATTTATAGCTACTGCCACAAGTCCGAATGTTAAAGCTGCTAAAATTATCTTGATTAATATTATATTGCCGAAGTATTTACCAGTTAATGATTTATCCCGCGCTATTTCTCTAACTGTTAAAGTGTTTAAACCTAAATCTGCCAGTATACTGAATATACCCGTAAATGCAAGTGCAAATGATAGAATTCCAAAGCCATCAGCCCCCAGATAACGGGCTATATAGATCATATAAAAAAATGCAAGTATATAACTTATAATTTGAGAAATAAATAAAAATACAGTATTTTTAGCTATTTTACGGGCTTTACTCATATTTAATCTCTCTTTTTAATTTAGTTATAGACCTGCAAATTAAAATATTAAATTTGATTTTATCACATATAAATTACTAAACTTTAGTAAAAATCTGTTATTTATGATTTATCTGAGCAATGATATTATAATTTTTAAGGCATTATAAAATTATTCAACTCCATTGAAAGTTATATTAGTTAATATCCATTTAAATTCACTTAGTTTTTGTTTTTTTTCTCCCAATTAATTCAAGTATTCTTAATAAGTTAACTGGATTTATCCAAGGATAATTAAAAAAAAAAATAAAATAATAATATTAAGTAACTACTTAATAACATTAATAAATTATACTTGGTGTAAATCATGGATATTGGAATAGTTCACCCCGAATTAATCTATCCCCGCGGTGCAGAAAAACAGGTATGCAAATTAAGTTACTATCTAAATAAAATGGGGCACGATGTTACGATATATACATTTGAAAAGAAAGAAAACTGTGTTTTTAATTCATTACTTGAAAATATAAAAATTATTTCATTAAATGAAAAATGGATCTCGGGTCCATTCTACAGCTATAATCTAGTTAGATGGCACAGTCTAATTAAGAAACTAAGCAAAAAAATTAAAGAACATGATATTATAAATGCACACAACCATCCTGCTCAATGGATATCAAAATATACAGATATACCAACAGTATGGACCTGTAATGAACCATATCAACACAATATTTCCAGTTATATGAAAAAAATGTATTCTGCCCACAGTTTAATAGACAGAAGACTAACAAGGAGCACTAAATTAATATTGTCATTGAGTAACGGGATAAAAGAGCTCATCAAAATGAGATATCCTGATAAAAAAGTGAACATCAGCTACTCTGGTGCAGACCTGGATCATGAAGTTAAACATGAAACTAATGAATATTTTGACGCCATATTCGTAGGGCCTATACAGCCCCAAAAACGCCCTTTTGATATAATAAAAGCATTTTCTTCAACCTGCAAAAATATAGAAAATGTAAGGTTACATTTTGTTGGAAATACGACCAGTTTAATTTCTAAAAGAATGAAAAATGAAATGATAAAATACGCTGCAAAAAATGATATTGAAACTATATTCTATGGTTCAGTTCCAAATGATAAATTATATGAACTTTATAACATTGCAGATATCTCTATTTTCGTATCTGAAGCAGAACCATGGGGAATATTCCCATTAGAAACTATATTAGGAGGTATACCAACTATAATATCGGATCAATGTGGAATAAAAGATATTTTACCAGATGACAATCCTGTTGTAGAAACTGGAAACATAAGACAATTAGCAGACAAAATAATAGAAATTAAAGATAACTACCATGAATACAAATATAAAACAGTTAAAACTTCAAAAATGGTCAGAAAAAACTATTCGTGGGAAGCTTACAGCAGGAGAATGGAAAATATTTTAAAACAATGTAGTTAATCAAATTTATTTAATAACAGTAAAATATTCTAATAATTTAAATACAATCTATTTTTAGTTGATTTATAAGCAAATAATTCAATACAAATTATTTAAGAGAATTCTTATTATATATTTACCAATCCAGTGGATTTAATATATAAATTAAATTACAAATAACAATATCCAATAATATAGTGAATACAATGTCAATTTTAATAACCGTGGGAATAGTTGCCAAAAATGAGGAAAAATATATAGAAGAAACCTTAAGAGGCATCATAAACCAGAGTATAGATACTTCCTTAATTGAAATAATTGTTGTAGACGGCGATTCCTCTGATAGAACACGTGAAATTGCAGAAAATATTTTAAGCATGTCAAATGTAAAGTATAAAGTTTTAAATGAGAAAGATTTCGGTTTCTACGGCCTGTGTTTTTCAAGAAATCTTGTAATTGATAATTCAAGCAAAACCACCAAATATATTGCTTATACAGATGCAGACTGTATTGTAGATAAAAACTGGCTTAAAATGCTGTACCAGCATATCGAGAAAAGTGGAGACGACACTGCAGGCGCTGGAGGCCCAAGACTGGTAGCCCCAACAGAAGATAAAAAAGAACTTGTAATAAACAATTTTTTAACCTCAAATATTGCATCTGGAGGAAATCCAGCTTTTTCTAAAAAAAATGTTGCATATTTAGACAGTATTCCCAACTACAATTCAATTTACAAAAAGAATATAATATCCAGATTTAGATATGACGACAGTCTAATCATCTCAGACGATAATGAATTAAATTTAAGGCTTAAAAAAGAGGGGTACAATTTTATTTACGCTGGAGACGCTGAAGTCTACCACCGCGAAACAAATTCCATAATTGAATTTGGAAAAAATATGAGGAATTATGGTGTAAATATAACAAATACCATAAAAAAACATAGATTATTTAAAATTAAACCTTTTATATCCTTAATATTCTTGTTATACCTTATTTTTTTAGTCCCATTATATTTAGTAGTAGGGTTGATTATTTTAATTCCACTTATACTCTATTTCATATTTGCAGTCATGATATTTGCAGAAATTATTTACAAAACAAAAACCATTTACTCTTTGATAATTTTTGTTTTACTGCCAGTTCAGCACGTCTCATATGCATATGGAATGATCTATAATTTCTTGTTTGTTAGACCCGTGCGTAGAAACAGCAATTAAGTTCTAAAATATTCATTTAAAACTTATTCATATCCTTTTAATTTAGGACAAGCTTCAGTATATCCCATGAAGAATAATTTATAATTCTTAATGTATTGTGTGAAAAAATAATGGATTAAATATAAAACATACACAGGATAATATTTCTTATCTTTAACTTCAAAGAAAATGAACTTAATAAAACAAAAAATACGCTAATAGAGGGAAACTTATGGAAAGAATTTTTGAAGATGAAAATTTTGATGATGCATATCAAAAGGTTATCAACCTAACTGGAGGAGTTATATCAATGAGAGAAAAGGAACGGCTTGCTGAAATATTTGAAATAGAAAATTCATTGATAATTACAGTTGATTTCCTAAAAAGAGAGATATATGCCGAATTTGTGGAAGACAACCCCAAGAATTATGCCCTTATTAAAAAACAGTTAGCTGATTCAAAAAGGATAGTAGGGGACTTAAATTTAAAATTTATTGATATTTTCAACTGAAAATATAATTAGTTCCTAAAAAACTATTATTAATTAAAAAAAAATCATTTAATTTAATTAATTAGATGACGCTGTTAAATAAAGTCTTTAAATCTAAAATATGTTTAAAAAAACAATAAAAATTTTGATCATTTACAATATTTTTTTCCTTCAATAATTATTTAATCAATGATCACCTAATGACTATACACTAACAAAAATATAATAATAGCTCCCTACTGATTTTATACCAAGATTAATGCTAAGAACATCGTGAGTAAAATGATATACTTTAGAGGCTGCGTTGCAAGAGAAAAACTTAATAACATAGCAGATGCCACAGAAAAAATACTAAAACATACAGGCATTGATTATAAACTACTGGAAAATGAAACGTGCTGTGGATCCTTTTTACTTAGAACCGGATTCGTCAGTGATGCAAAAGAAGTAATGAAAAATACATTAAAAGAAATTGGGGAAGAAAAGATAATTACTTCCTGTGCTGGCTGTTATAAAACTTTTAAAAAAGATTATAAAGAGATCTTAGGTGTTGAACTGGATGTTGTACATACATCTCAACTTTTTAATGGTTTAATTAAAAAAGGAAAACTTAAACCTCTATTTTTAGATAAAATAGTTACATATCATGATCCCTGCCATTTAGGCAGGCATCTTGGGGAATATAATGCCCCCAGAGAAATTTTAGATAATATTTCTAATCTAGTTGAAATGGAACGGAATAAGGAAAAATCAAGATGCTGCGGTGCAGGCGGGGGTGTTAGAGCTGCATTTCCAGAAATAACTGAAAATATAGCTAAAATGAGAATAAAAGATGCAGAAGATGTTGAAGCTGAAATTCTTGTAACTTCATGCCCTTTTTGTCTTTTAAATCTTAAATCCGCATCTAAGGATGATAAAAAAGTACTCGATTTATCTGAAATAATTATGTTCAAATAAATTTCATCACAATTTTAAAACCGGAGTTCTATAAAATGGATGAAACCAAATTAGGTGCAATGCGAAGATCATTTAGCATAATCGAAACCAGAAAAAAGAAGCTTTTAGAGGATGAAAATGATCGCATAGGTAAGCTTCAAGAAAATGTAAAAGAAATAAGAAAATACAGTATTGAAAACCTTGAAGAACTCATAGAAACTGTAAAAGCCAGATTTTTAGAAAATGGAATGGAAGTTGTCTTTGCAGAAAATTCACAGGTAGCCCTGGATGAAATTTATAAAATAATTAAAGATGAATCCATTATAGCAAAATCTAAATCAAACAACGTAAACGAAATAGGGCTTTCTGCATTTCTAGGGAGCAAAGGGATAGAAATTGTTGAAACTGATCTTGGAGATAGAATAGTTCAAATGGATCCTGAAAGTTACGGCCCTTCTCACCCAATAGGTCCAGCTGCACATTTAGATATGGAAAAAATAGCCCAAATTGCATCAAAAAAATTCGGCGTGGAAGTAAAGCCTGAACCTAAATCTATCTTAGATATATTTAAAGCAGATATTATAGAAAGGCTTGCAAATTGCAATGTAGGTATAACTGGAGCAAACAGTGTAGCTGCAGAAGACGGCGCATTAGTTATGGTTCATAACGAAGGTAATATCAGTTTAGTATCCATGAAAGATACCCATATAGTTGTAGTGGGAATTGATAAACTTGTAAGGACAGTAGAAGATGCAGTAAGTGTTGTAAAACTTGAAACAATATTTGCAACTGGAAAAAAAATCCCCGCATACATGAATGTCATCACATCACCATCCAAAACAGCAGATATTGAACAGGTGCTCTTGAAAGATATGTACGGTGCAAAACGAGTGATAGTGATTCTTCTAGATAACGGAAGGAGTGAAGCACTTAAACAAAGTAAAGAATGTTTGTTATGTATTGGATGCGGCAGTTGTATTGTTTCATGTCCTGTTTATAATGTTACAGGGTCTGATTTTGGATACAGGGGATATTTAGGTGGCAGAGGAATAGTTTTAAGTAATTTTATAACGGATAATAAAATATGTTTCGATTCAGGACTCTTTAAATGTACATTATGTGGTCTATGTACCCTTGAATGCCCAGTTAACATAAAGACAAATGAAATGATTGAAAAATTAAGGGAACTATCAGTGCAATCAGGAGTTTGTCCAGACCAGCATCACGGAACTACTGAGAAGATCAAAAAACAGGGATCACCTTTTTAAATATCAAAAAACACTTATGATATAAAAATTAATTCAATAAGAACTTAAATAGAAATTATATAAAGATATATATAATGTTCTAAAAAGTTGCGATAAAATGGACATTTTATGATACTTAGTCATAAAAATAATATAAAAAATTGATTTGATTGAAAACGGAGGTATAAAATTTGCTTCTCTTAATAAGCCCAATAAACACCGAAGAAGCACTTGAATCTATTGAAGGCGGTGCAGATATAGTCGATGTCAAAAATCCAAAAGAAGGTTCACTCGGCGCAAATTTTCCATGGGTCATTAAAAGTATACGGGAAATGACACCCAAAGATACACTTGTAAGCGCTACACTAGGCGATGTTCCATATAAACCCGGCACAGTATCACTTGCAGCCCTCGGTGCTGCAGTTTCTGGAGCAGATTACATCAAAGTAGGATTATATGGCACAAAAAACTACGATGAAGCACTTGAAGTAATGAAAAATGTTGTAAAGACAGTAAGAGATTACAGAGAAGATGCAACAATAGTTGCAGCTGGATATGCAGATGCTCATCGAGTTGGCGCAGTTGATCCTATGGAAATACCAAAGGTAACCGCAAGTGCAGGTGCAGATATTGCAATGGTAGATACTGCAGTTAAAGACGGAAAAACATTATTTGATTTTATGGACACTGAAAAATTAACTAAATTCAACGACGAAATTCACGATTACGGATTAAAATCAGCCCTTGCAGGCTCAGTAAAAAAAGATCAGCTTTTAACCTTACATCAAACTGGATGTGATGTAGTAGGCATAAGGGGAGCAGCATGCATTGGTGGAGATAGAAATTCCGGTAAAATTCACCGAAGTGCTGTAAGTGAATTGAAGAAGATGATAGATCAATTCTAGTTAATTAAAAAGCAAATATAAAAAAAACAAATTGTAAAATTCTTTAACTTACAATTTGTATTAAATCTGGATCCTATTCCATATTTACAAAACGTATTTTCTTAAATTACGTTTTGTTTAAAGATTTTCTAAGCATAACATCAAAACCAAGTTTTGATGATAACTATTTCATTAAAGATTAAATGGAGGTATTTATGTACTCTAAAAAACTAAAAGAAGCTCCAAACGGGTATACATTCGATGATTTTTTATTAATACCTAATGCTTCTTCTGTAGAACCAAAAGATGTTAAAGTTGAAACACAAATTTCAAGAAATTATCGTATTAATATTCCTATTATAAGTTCTGCAATGGATACAGTTACAGAATCCAAAATGGCAATAACACTTGCCCAGGAAGGTGGACTGGGAATCATACACAGGAATATGACTATAAGTGAGCAAGTAAATGAAGTCAAAAAAGTAAAACAATCCAGTGACCTTACTATACGCGATGTAATAACAATAAGTCCAGATGCATCCATAGCAGAAGCAAATGAAATAATGGATATAGAAGAAGTAAGCGGACTTCCTGTTGTAGAAGATGAAATTGTTGTAGGAATAATAAGTAGGAGAGATATTAAACCTATCATTAACAAGGGTTCTAAAAAGAAAGTTAAGGATATAATGACAGAAGAAGTCCTGACTATCCCTGAATCAACTACTCCTGATGAAGCACTGGATATTGCCTATGAAAACAAAGTTGAAAGGTTACCTGTAGTTCGAAACGGCAAAATAATGGGAATTGTAACTATACGTGATATCTTAGAGCGGAAGAAATTCCCTAATGCATCAAGAGATAAAAAAGGGAAATTTATGGTGGCTGCAGCAACAGGACCTTTTGATTTAGAACGTGCCATGGCTCTCGATGATGCAGGGGCAGATATTATAGCAATAGACGTCTCTCATGCACATAATTTACATGTTGTAGATTATATCAAAACAATTAAGGACAACATCGATGCAGATTTACTTGTTGGTAATATTGCAACAGCCAAGGCTGCAGAAGCATTAATAGCAAAAGAGGTCGACGGACTTAAAGTTGGTATTGGACCAGGATCTATATGTACAACAAGAATAGTTGCTGGTGTGGGTGTTCCACAGCTTACAGCAGTGTCAGACGTGGCAGATATTGCAAGAGAATCTGGAATTCCAGTTATAGCAGATGGAGGTTTAAGATTCTCAGGAGATATTGCAAAAGCTATAGCAGTAGGTGCTGATGCAGTAATGCTTGGAAGTTTACTTGCAGGGACACACGAAGCTCCTGGCGATGTTGTAATTATGAATGGAAGAAAATTCAAACAGTACAGAGGTATGGGTTCACTTGGAGCCATGACTGGTGGAGCTGGTGCAGGAACAGACCGCTACTTCCAGGAAGTAAAAGGACCAATGAAGCATGCTAAACTTGTTCCTGAAGGAATAGAAGGAGTTGTACCATACAAAGGCCCTGTAAATGAAGTTTTATTCCAGTTAATAGGAGGACTTAAGTCTTCTATGGGTTACTGTGGTGCAGAAGACATTTCAGCAATGAAAGAGAAAGCAAGGTTTGTAAAGATCACAGCAAGTGGTATGACAGAAAGTCATCCACACGATATTACAATAACCAATGAAAGTCCCAATTATCCTACAACCCGTTTGATGTAAACAAATTTGATATTTTTGTTTAAGAATCAAAATGAAGTGCTGATTCCTCCAATCTTTTATTTTTTTATTTTAAATGAGGTCTCTTATGAAATCCATTATAATTTTATGCGGTGGTAGAAGCCGAAGAATGGGAAAAGACAAGGGTTCTCTTATTTTAAACGGTAAACCAATGATTTTACATGTCTTAGATACAGTTAAAGACATTGTTGACGAAATTGTGCTGGTTTTAAGGGATCAGGAACAAATTGATAAATACAAACCTATTTTGAAAGATATATATCCCTCAGTTAAAGTCGTTACAGACGAAAAAAAAGACCAAGGCCCATTAATTGGAATTTTGACAGGCCTTTTACATATTAACTCCGAATTTGCTCAAATTTTACCGTGTGATTCTCCATTTATTTCTAAATCATTTGTTTTAAAGATGTTTGAGATTGCAGGAGCTAAAAAATTTGATGCATTTGTCCCCATATGGGATGATGGACATATTGAGCCATTGCATTCTATTTATAAAAAAGATACTGCAATTGTTATCATGGATCTGATTGAAAATAAAAAGAGGACTGTTAAATCACTTATTGAGAGTTTAAAAGTTAAATATGTTGATGTTGATGAACTTGATGAGAGTACCATGAGTTTCAGGAATTTGAATCGTGTTGAAGATCTTTGAATGCATAGTTCTAATTATTTCATACATTGTCCTTAAGTTCCAAATTCCCAAAATATTCAATTAAAAATGAAAAAAAACACTTAACACAACTTTAAAAAGAATATATAAATTTTAATAAATATAAATTAGATTAAAACTGAATATTTTAAGATTAAATTCCCTATTTAATTTCCTATATTAATTTTTATAATAAAATATGTTCATTAAACCAACAAACTAAAAATTTAATTAATATTAATTAAAATAAACGAAAATATTATTACTATCAAAGGATATAAAATGATAGTAATTAATAACTTCCATATGTATTGTTAACCAAGTTACCAGTGAAATAAACAGTAATAAAATCCAATTAGATCAAATAACGTTCTTAAAGATATAGTACAATTATTAAAGAAATAGATAACGTATTAACTGAAATAAAAGAATAAAAATAGTTATCCTGGTTAAACTTAACAATTAGACTCTCTAATTTGGGCCGATTTTATGAATATCAATTTAGATTTTAAAATTAAAAAATTTAAATTATATCTTAAAGACCCTCTATATAAAAATTCATTTTTTTTATTACTCTCTTCAATTTCAAATGGGGCTATTGGCTTTGTATTCTGGATAATAGCGGCTAAAATGTATCCTCAAGAAGACATTGGCATTACAACCGCATTAATATCATCCATGACACTAATTGTAATCTTATCTGGTGTTGGTCTCGATCAATCATTGATAAGATTTTTCCCTGAAAGAGATAAAAACAGTATTTTTAATACCATTATACTAACATCCATAATTAGCTCTATTATGTTTGCAATCATCTTTTTAGCAGGTATAAATATTTGGTCACCAAAACTCATTATAATAATTGAATATACACCCTTATTTATTTTGTTCATTTCAGCAAATACATTATCGTCGTTAATAGGTATAACCTTTATTGCTTCAAGAAAAGCTAATTTCTACTTCTTAGAAACATTGTTATTGGGTTCAAAGATATTATTACTTGTTCCTTTAGTATTTTTAGGGTATATGGGATTATTTATTTCATTTGCATTACCCTTTTTAATAAGTACTATTTTTCTACTTTTTCTTCCATTTAAATTCAACATGAAACCATTAAATATTGACGTCAGTTTTCTAAAAGAATCTATTTATTTTTCATCTGGAAGTTATATAACAAACTTGTTAATGACAACTCCAAGTCAAATAATTTCTCTAATAACGCTCAACGTATTGGGAGCTAAACTCACAGCAGACTATTTTATGGCATATTCCATATCTTCGTTACTATTTATGATTCCTTATTCTTTTAGTTCTTCTCTTTTTGTGGAAGGAAGTCATGGCGAACCACTCCATAAAAAAACATTGAAATCTCTTTTAGGGATGTTTTCAATTTTAATCCCTATGGTTCTATTTTTTTATTTCTTTGGGGCATTTTTTTTAGAATTTCTTGGAAAAAATTATTTAGAAGGTTTAAGTCTTTTAAAAATTTTATCATTATCCAGCTTCTTTGTGGCAGTATGCTCAACATATATCTCTCTAAAAAAAATTCAAAAGGATGTTAAAAGTTTGATTCTTTTGGGAGGGCTAATTTTTGTGTTTACAATAGGACTTAGTTATTTATTTATGCATATATTTGGATTAATAGGGATAGGGTATGCATGGTTCACAGGATACGGTTTGTGTACAATTATAATTCTAATAATAATCTGGAAAAATAGATGGATTTAACTTTAAATTAAATCACGTTTAAATTAGAACTTAATTCAAGAAGTTAAAAAAATCTGAGAGTAACCACCATCATAAATTTTGTTACTGTTATTTAATATTCCTTTAAAATCGTTCATTTCATAGATATGGTTATTATAATCTACTAATTCACCATAAATGATATTTTGATATCTAAGATAAATATAACCATGAGCTTCTTTCTGTAAAATCCAGTTAATATTATCAGTTGAACGCATGTTACCCTGACTCAAAAGTCTTCTATCCCCATAAAAATCTGTTAATATTATTTGCCCAGTTATATGGTACTCTTCTAGCCATTTAGCACCTTCAGATTCAGAATCATGCACATACAATAAGTTGTATTGATTTCCATATGAATTCAGAATTGCAGAGTTTGGATCTCCCATTAACTGATATGTAAAGCCCGAAACTGATAAGAAATATGGAATAAGTATTATTAATAATATTAAATAAGGCTTTACAACCTTAATTTTTGAGAACACCTTTGAAATTATTAAACCACTCAAAGCAAAAGATGTCGCAAGCATAACTATAGACATTGAAAACACTCTATCTACATTGTAACCTATCATTAAAAATGGAAGAATTAATGTAACTCCCAAAAGCATGAAGCTAAATAATGTTAAAAAGAAGAAGTCACTTTCAAACTTTTGGAAGATAAAAGTAAATTTTTTAGGACTAATATCTGGAAATGCCATCTTTTTATACTTTAAAATTAAAGTAAATACAGAAGATGCAATACTTAAAATTATAAGCCAGAGAAAAGCAAAATTTACCTGTGAAGGTAAACTTTTTTGAAGTAAACCCTCCCCAAGCACTGCACTAACACCTACATCTTTGTATTCTATTATAAAAAAGGAATTAAACATAACAACCTTCTTTACTAGAAATCCAGTAATAGAATTAAAAGCAAATCCTGTAATCTGGGAATACCATAAAAATGCAAAAGCAAAAAACAACATTATCAAACTTGAAGTTACAGCTGTATTTAACTCCACCCCCCGTCTTAAGTAAAATTTTGAAAATATCCAACCTGCAATAAAAGAGCCTAAAAGTATTCCCATAACTAAAAATGATGTTGAATAGTGCGATAAAACAATTGATATAACAAAGAGAACCATTAAAATACTTCTTTGTAAAGGCTTAATTTTATTATCTATTAAAAGCAGTAACATCATAGAAAAAAACAGGATAGCTATGTTTGTTCTGGCATTTGATGTTGTCCATAAAAAATTTATCTGTGACATAAAAAAGAAAGCAGCTATAAATGCATATAAATCTCCTACATATTTTCTTGAAATTAAATATACTGCTAATGGGGAAACTGAATATAAAAGTGGATACAATATTTTAAATAACATTTCAGGATTAATTTTCATTAATGATTGATATACCGCTGGAAGCAATGATATACTAACACATGCGTCTAATGGTGATTTGAAAAATTGACTCCATTCCAGTGACCAGTGCAAATTCTGTAGTGTATTAAAGAAAAAGTAATATTCATTATGCGAATCTACACCCAAAATGTGTTGTGATCTTAATGCTGCCATTAAAACTAAGGAAATACTTATTAAAAAGATAATAAATGGATAAATTTTATTTGAAATTTTTTTATGACATATTACCAGTACTGTTGCTGGAATTATCAAAAGTAAACTCATTAAAAAAATGTTACTGCCGGACATATTAACGACATTTGTTCCTATAATAGTTAATATCGGGAAAAAAATAGCTATAATTAAAATTATTTGTTCATAATTATTCAGGCCAATTTCTGGAAAATGGAAACTTAAATCCAGATCTAGTTTATATATAATTGCAATAAATACTAATAAAGCTAAATCAAGATATATTAAAAGAGGGACAGTTGAAAGAGGTGTTATTATGCCTAATTCAAATAATAAATAATTGCAAATTAGCCCGTATACCATTATAAAACCAATACTGGTACCCACAGAAAGAACTACAGTCTCTGTAATGTTTATATTATCAATTTTTAAAGATTTTAATATCAAAAATCCTGGTAAAATAGTCAAGAATAAAAAGGATGAAATTTCCCTTAAAAATCTAATATCTAAAAATATTGAAATATTGGTTACCACAATAATAGCGATCACCAAATATATATAATTTATTTTATAATTCATATCAAACCTCAAAATAGTTAAATTGCTTTATTTAGTTTTAATAACAATTTTTAACAACCTTTTCGTACTTTTCGATTATATTCTCATATGAAAAATCATTTTCTAAAGATTTTCTGGCATTTTTGGCAATATTTTCCAGATCTGTACGATTTAAAATTCTTTGCACATTAGCTGCTATAGACTCAGGAGAATTATTTTCCATTATAAATCCATTTTCTCCATCTTTTATAATGTCCGGTACTCCTCCAACTGAATTTATTAAAACAGGAGTCCCACAAGCCATGGCCTCTAAGCCAATAGCTGGAAATGCCTCAGTATAAGAAGGAACTACAATCAGTTTAAGTAAATTTAAATATTCTGGAAGGTCATCATGAGATATCCACCCTTTAAAAGTAACTGAATGTTTTAAATCGTCTTTTAAAAGTTCTTTCATAATTTTATCACGAAGATGGCCATCTCCCCCAATAAAAAAGCTCAAATCACCATTTTTAGAAAGAAGTTTAATAGATTGAACAAATTGCATTATTCCTTTAGTTTCTGTAAGTCTACCTATAAAACCAATAATGATGTCCCTATTTTGAAGGTCAGTTTTAACACAAAAATGGTTTGTGTCTACAAAAGTTGCACATGCATAGTCTATCTTGTCCTGATATTTTGTTAAATCAAGATCATGCATCAATCCCTTTGATAAAACCACAATTCGGTCTGAAAAATAGTAATTAATTCGTTCCAATAACTTTAAAATTTCGGGAATTATTAATCCCATTCCCAAAATAGAACTTTTATAATGCTGTCTTGCCCCCTTAGAACTGGATCCAGTAGCTATCATAATAATTCTCTTATTAAGAAGCTTTGAAGTCAATAGAGGGATGATAAAAGGAGTGCTTATAAAAAATACCGTGAAATCTATTTTTTTCCTAATTTTTAAAAGCATATAACCCATTTTTAACTGAATAAATATAAATTTCGGTATTCTAAAAATTATAGTTTGTTTTTTATCGTCCATTTTTAAATTAATGAGATTAAACTTATGTTCAGATATGTCATCATGATAATTTCCTGCAATTAAATAAATGGTATCGCTAATGGGTTCCATGATCTCAATGAAATTATCCACCAATATCTGCACCCCTTTGATATTTGGGGGAAGGGCTGAAGTAATAATACATGTATTAAAGCTCATTTAATTCCTCTTTTACTTTAGGTCTTTCACCAATTTTACGAGAAGGAGTTCCAACATTTATACTCCACGGTTCTACATCCCTCAAGACTAATGAGTTACTCCCAATAATTGCACCTTCACCTATTGTTACATTAGGATGAATTACCGAGTTAGTACCTACAAAGCCGTCCTTTTCAATAACAACTTTTCCCCTAATAACATTCCTTTTTTCTTCAGGTAATGCCGTAGACATTCTTTTACCACCATAGTAAGTATCCGTTCCAGTTAAAATTCTAGAACCAGTTGCTATTACAGCATAATCTCCAACAACTAATTTTCCACCGCCAATTATACTTACAAATGATTCCAAATGTGCATATTTTCCTATTTTTATTCCTTTACCCCCATATATGAAAGAAAAGTCATCGATCATGGAATTACTGCCTATATCAATCACTTCAGGCTTTACAATCTTTGCTAATGGGTAAATAGTTACATTATCTCCACATTCTCTCAACAGTTTTTTCACATGTTCTCCCATACTATTAAATTTCATATTATCCATGGCCAAAACCCCCACTAATCAAGTTATTTTTTAAATAATCCATAATTATAGTCTCTAGATCAGATTTTGATAGCATTTTAGCATTTTTGGAGCTGTAATCATGTATAAATGCTTTTTTTGCACTAACATAATTTGATATATCCATATCTTCCTGTAAAACCATGTACATTCCATTTAATTCGTAAGTTGAGAATGATTCAACACTGCTTATAAGTTCCTCATGAACTTTCTCCCCTCTGACCAATCCCATTGTATTTACCCGGATATCTTCAGATATACCTAATTTAGGTGCAATTCTATTCAAGATTACATCAATGAGATCTTCTAAACGGAAAGCATTCATCTTTAAAATAAATATTTCACCTCCTTGAGCATATTCACTCGCTTTAAGTACTAAATTAACTGCATCTGGAATTCTCATAATAAAACGAGTTACATTTAAATCAGAAACATGGAGCGGCTTTCGATTTAATAAATTATCTATAAATGTAGGAATTACAGAACCACGGGAGTTTGCAACATTTCCAAATCTTACACATGAAAAACCTGCATTCATAGTAATCCGTTCAGCAATGAACTTAGTAGCACCCATTACATTAACAGGGTTAGTAGACTTGTCTGTACTAATTGTTATGAGTTTTGGGATGTTATAACGGTTAGCCAAATCCATGAGATTCTGAGTTCCTATTATATTAGTCTTAACTCCCTCTAAAGGAAAATGCTCACACATGGTCACATGCTTCATAGCAGAAGCATGATAGATCATATCCACATCAAATTGTTCAAAAATTCGTTTTATACTCCCATAGTCTCTTATATCCCCTACCACTGTCTCAAGTCTCTCATCAGCCAATCTCTTTTTAACAATAAAGTGTTTTGTTTCATCTCTGCTGAATATAATAATTCTTAACACACCCTGATCTAGAATCTGTTTTACTAGTTCATTTCCAATTGATCCAGTTCCTCCAGTTACTAAAACCGTCTTATTTCTTAAATCTTGCATAAAATGTCACTTCCAAAAGCCCAAAACACTACTGGTAATATAATCAATATGTTCCATCTTCAATTGGGTGTATAGGTAATGAAAGCACCTGATTAGATATTCTTTCACTTACTGGGAAATCTCCTTCCCTATACCCAAATTTTTCTTTATAAAAAGAGGTCAAATGAATTGAGGGAAAATAAACTTTACTTGCAATACCTCTATCCATAAGATATTGCATTAATTCATTCCTTATACCTTCTTCCACCCTTATTGTGTACATCTGGTATATACTGAAGTGGCCAGGGGGCGGACTTATGACATTAATTTCATCGATTTTAGATAATTTCTGAGTCATTATATCTGCAATATTCCTTCGTATATCAATAATTTTGTTTATTTTAGCAATCTGAGATATTCCCAGCGCAGCTGTCATAGTAGACATCCTGAAGTTATAGCCTAACATCATATAGTCCATAATCTCACTCGAAGAGAAATAATTTCGAGTTTCAATCCTTCCATGAGATCGTATAAGCTTTAACTTCCTGTAAATACTGTCAGAATCTGTTACAATACACCCCCCTTCACCAGTAGATATTACCTTATTTTGACAGAAACTGAACATAGAAGCATTTCCAAAATTTCCCACCAGCTTATCATTAATTTTAGACCCTAAAGCCTCTGCAGCATCTTCTATAAGCAATAATTTATGGTCTTGTGCAATTTCAGCGAGATCTTCTATCATACAGGGGCATCCACCATAATGCATAGGCATTATAACCTTTGTTTTTGAAGTAATTCTTTCTTTGACGTCTTCTGGATCCAAACCATACGATTTATCTTCTATTTCAGCAAAAACCGGTTTTGCGCCAACAAATAACGGCGCGTTAGCGGTGGATGTAAATGTAAATGAAGGAACTATTACCTCATGTCCCTTATTAATATTATATGCAATAAGAATAGCATGAAGAGCAGAAGTACCTGAATTAAATGTTACCGCATGTTTAGCCTCAACATAGTTTGAGATTCTCTTCTCAAATTTCTCTATCTCAGGACCTGTTGCCCAGTAATTTCCCCTTCTAATAACATCATTTACACTTTTTATATCTTCTTCATCCCAGCATATCTCAAATAAAGGTATTTTAGATATCATTCGTAACACTTAGCCATAATTTCTTTATATACATTTTCATACTCTTTAATCCCATTATTCCAACTTAAATTGTTAATTATATACTTTTTAGCATATTCAACTTTTTTTAAAGCTTTTTCAGGTTTATCAAGTATTTCCTCCATGGCTTTTTTAAGACCCTCAACATCGCCATAATCTACCAAAAAACCAGCATCTATTTTTCTTACAATATCTCCAGCTCCAGTATTTCTGGTCACAACAACAGGAGTACCGCACAAAACTGCTTCAAAAGGCGATCCAGGACCTCTTTCATAAATAGATGTCTGAACAAGCATATCTGCTTCACTTAAAGCTGCAATTTTATCATCACCAGTTAAAATTCCTGTGAAAATAATTTTATCGTTGATACCAAACTTAGAAATCTGCTGATCTAATACAGATTTATAGCCCTCATCAGGGCCAGCAATTAAAAGTATAACATCATCTCGATCATTGCAAAGGGAATTAAATCCTTGTAACAGAAATTCTATTCCTTTTATTTTATGCAACCTTCCAAGGAATAAAATAAAATGCTTATTAAACTTAAAATTATCAGAATTAATTGATTTATGGCATCTAAATGAATCTACATTATATAAAGGGTTTGTTAACACTCTGATTTTTTCTGGATCAATTCCCATTTGTTTATATTCATCAAGATCAAGTTTTCCAGAAATAACTATTTGCGCACCAGATAGAATCTTATATCCAAAAAGATAATCAAAAATTTTTTTCAATCCAACTCTCTCAAATTTATGCCCAAGGTATCCATAACTTTGAAGAACATAAGGTATACTAAATTTTTGTGCGTAGTACCATATCGCTACATGCATAAGACTTCTAAAGTCTTGAAAATGAATTATATCAAAATCTTGCAGTTCCTTCTTTATAATGTAAACCATATCTTTAGGAAGATAGATTTGATGCTTAAAAGCTAGAAAATTACTAATATTTTTAAAGTACCGAACTTTAATTCCCTCCAAATTAACAACATCTTCAATTAATAGTCTTGAACCAGGAGCATTACCAGCATCAGTTGTATAAACACTAACATCATGCCCCATAGCCACTAAATTCTTAGAAAGATTAAACGATGCTTCAGTAACTCCCCCAAATTTTCTTGGAGGAAAAGTAAGACTTACAACAAGAATTTTCATTAAATAATTCCTCCCTTAAACCCCCTAACATCTGATGAAAAGGGTAATCCTTCTTTTGCCATAGATCTTGCTTCTAACGTGGGGAGCTTAGCTTTAAAATCTTCAGGTTTTCTCATGAAATTTTCAAGATAACCTCCAAATTTTCCTTCTAATATGTCTTCAGGAGATATCAAAGCAGCAGACATCATTCCAGTATCCTCTGCAAGTGACCCGCATTTCTGGAAATAGTTAATAATAAGCAGGGGAATATCTGAAAGGTAAGCAAAAACACAGGAATGGTATCTCATACCCACAAATGCATCGCAGCAAGAAAACAGTGCTAAACTGTCTAAAGGATCTTTTTTGTACGGAATAATCATTACCCTGTCCTTTTGATCTAATTTTTCCTCCAAAATTTTAGTAATTTCAACATCATCATCCTTAGATTTACCTTTAAATGTAAATAAGTATATTATATTCCCTTTATCCTTTAAAAACCATTTTTTAAGTGCTTTAGCTATTTCATAAACCATCAGCATGTCCTTTTCTGGATCATTATGGTAAATACTGAAGAAGGGAAGAATTGACATGCCTAAAATTTTATTTTCCGTTTTCTTATGACATTTACGTGGCTCAAGGAGGGCCGAAAGATCAAAGGAAAGTTTGATTTCATTTAAACCTAAGTTTTCCAGTGTGTTCAAGGAAATACTATCTCTTACACTTACAAATCCAGATAATCTACATATACTTTTAGACAAAAACTTACCTATCCTTGTGGTAAGCGGCTCAACCCCAATACTTAGAAGATAAACTTCTTTTTTCAGTAATTTTGAAAGAACAATTAGAGCGAGTATCATGGATAAATTCACAAACTGTCTTTGTGTATTAGTGTGATCATACATAAAGGTCCCACCACCCCACAAAACTGTTGATGAAGATAAAATTTCTTTTAATATAACAAATGGATTCATTTCTATGAACCTGACAAAATTTTCTGTTCCCACGGGAATCTCCAATGATTCTTGTGAAACTATTACAAATTCCAAAAGAGGATATTTCCTGAAAAACTCCTGTATTAATACATAGATCATAGCATCATCTCCGGTGTTTTTCCAGCCGTAGTAACCAAACATGAAAATTTTTTCTTTCATATTATCCCTTATTTTTGCAAACAAAGATTTTATCATAAGCTAAAAGCCGATTAGGTACATAAACACTTTCTAAAATATTATAGTTTTCTTTAAGCATTTTTTCAAAATGCTTATAATCCTTTACATCACCGTGCCAGTGGGGATCATTTGTCCCAAAACGTCCGTTAAAGGTATAAATTTCTCTTAATAATTTTAAGTACCAATCTTCAACTGGTACAGCCAGGATTAAAATAGATTCTTCGCTTAAAAAGCATTTTAAGTTATTTAAAGCACCATAAACATTGTTCACATGCTCAAGTACATCTAGACAAAAAATAAGATCAAATTTTTCTATAGAAGATGGATTTTCTATGTTATTTTGGGAAAAAGAGTAGTTTTTATCCTGTGAAACCTGATCGCTGATACTGGCTGCGATCTTAAGCAGTTCATCAGGATATATATCAATCCCACAAATCTGGGATTCACTATAAATATTACTTAACAGGCACACCAGAACTCCCAATCCACATCCAAAATCACATATTTTCAATTTTTGACGATGAAAATATTTTCTAGAAAGTTCAAGAGCAACTTCCAGCCGTTTCCAGTACATTATATTAAATAGAGGAATAAAATAAGGCCCTATTCCCATATGTGTTTTATATGACTGTGGAATTGCATTATAGATCTGTTTTTTAAATTTATTTTCGATTTTAACCCTTCCATTTTCTAATTTAAGGAACTCATTTACTTCTTTGCTGCACTTCATTGAGTACCCCCTCAAATTTATCAGCTATACAGTCCCATCCATAGTTTTCAACCAGTTTTCTCCCTTTATTTCCCTCTATTTCTGCGTTATTATTTTCAATCATACTGATTACGGTTTTGAGCACATTTTCTGGTTTATCCGCGTACAAAATTCCATTATTATCTCCAAACTCCCTCATAATTCCTGGAAGATGAGTAGTTACAACAGGCTTTTTCATGGCCATGTACTCGTAAATCTTTATAGGGACAATTTCCTTCATGATCTTCTCATCAGGATAAGCAGGAAGTATGCATATATCTGATGAAGCTATAAATTCAGGTATCTTTTCATATGAAACCTTACCCGTCAAAATAAGTCGATTATTTAAACCATATTTTTCTTTTATATCTTTTATTTCATTATAAGCGTCACCGTCGCCTACAATTAAAAGTTTAAGGTGTGAATAACTTCCTTTAATTTTAGAAAGTTCTAAAGCAACTTCTTTAAGCCCTGAAAACTGGTATAACCACCCCATAAAAAATACAACTATATCATCACCATTTATCCCATATTTCTCCCTTACAGCATTACCGCTGATATTTGGATCAAAATTTTCAAGATTAACTCCTGCACTGATGACTTTAGTCTCCTCTGGAGAAGATCCAAGATTAATAACATAATCTTTAAGTCTATAATTAATAGTAAGTACTTTATCCGCTTTTTTAAGAGCTATTCGCTCTATTATCCATCCGATAGGATGAAGAAATTTAGCAGGAATGAGTCTATGGCTCACATCGATCCAGTAATAAATAAAAGGTATATCATGCTTTTTAGCCGCTTTACCTGCCAAATAAGCCACAATCCCCAAACTTAATATTATATCTGGTTTAAATTCTTTAATTTGCCTTTCAATTTCTTTTTTTTGACTATAAAAAAGAGATAGATAATCTAAAAATGGAATCTTAAGGATTCCAGGACGTATAACTGTGACCTCTGCGCACTTATGAATTTTAGATACTCCCCTAAAAATTTCTCTTTTAGATTTGAATTCTCTCCGGCCTTCACTTCTCCACAGTATTTCAAAATCGATTACCCTGATTTCATGCCCCCTAAGGGAAATCAACTCAGATAAATGATGCTGTTGACCCGGATTTCTCTTAATATAATCTGTATTTTGAACCAGCAGTATTTTCATCTTAATTACCTACGCAATATCAATGTCTCCAAATGTTAAAAACCAGTTTTTTGAAGAATATGCAATATCTGACGATATAATCTCATCATCAGCTTTTACCACGAAAAAAAATTCTTTAGGAGAATATTTTTTAGGCAGCTTCAAAAATCCAGCTTTTTTAAGTACATCAAAATACATGGACGTGTCAAACATTAAACAGCCCATAATGTCCATATCATTATCTTTAAAAACGTTATAAGCGTGTAAAAGTAAAGAACAAGCAGTATCCTCATCAAAGGTAAGAATATCCACAACAAGTCCTAATTTAAGGTCAAACATATTATCTTCTCTTAAAACTATGTAACCCTTTAAAACCCCCTCTTCAACGGCAGAAAATATTTTATAATCATAACCCGGCCGTTGGACATATCTCCAATTAAGATATTTACTATCACGTATTACAGCAATTTCAAATTGATTTGAGAGTTTCTGCCATAATAAATCAAAATCTCCACTGAAAAAATAGATCTGATTAATTGATAAATTCCTATTTTCTGATTTAGTTTTAGAAATAAAAATTAAACTGGCAAAGACATCAGCAAGTGGATAAAGACATTTCTGAACATTTTTATTTTTTATATACTTTTTAACGACGTTTCTTGGTTTTAAAACCTTTACCAAAAGAGGTAATGAATCAACGTATTTCCATTTTATCCTTTTTTTATATCCTGGAAATGAAAAATTATTGGGAAAAGTATAGACAATAAAGATTCCTAATCCATTTAACATTTTGAAAGATTCATTAACAAGGGTTGAAAATAAACCCATTCTCCTATAATCTGGATGGGTCATTACATCTACGTTCATCCCAGATTTTATAGTTTTATCCCTGAATTTTAGCCTGATCGGAATTGTAGGCCTTAAACTTATAACTTCATCTTCATGATTTACTGCAATCAAGATTTTACCTGATCTAAATTTCCAGTTCCATTCATCTTCATTAAAAGTTTCATTATAAACTGCTTTTCGAAGTCTAAATACTTTTTCTTTGTATTTATCTGTATACTCCTTAACAATGAAACTCGAATTCATTTTCTGCCCCCAGCTATTTTAAAATTAACATATTGTAAAAATCTTCTAACTTTAAGAAGTTATAATTGCGTTTTAAAAGAATATTTATAAATTTATCAAGTATTTCCATCCCCTTGTCGTTTTTATAGGTTCTTTTAAGTATTGGACCATAAATTGGAGATATTTTATCAAATTGGATTTTTTTGGATGAATTTAAGTTCTTTAAGTCATGTAAATGAAAACTAAAATTAACAAAATTAGGCAGCTTGCTTATATTTAAAAGAGCAGTATAGGGTTTGCCTAAAAGTTTTAAATAACTTAAAGAAACCGGAATTCTGAGAAGTTTAGAGAATGTAGTAATTGGAAATTCATTTAAATTAAAATCAGATAAACGGTGAGGTATAGATGGTAAATTTAAACCATTATAAAAGCCAGGTCTTAAAGATGGAATTATACTAGAATCAAATTTGAAACCATCATATGATAAACTTGAAAATAATTCCTGATTAAAAATACCTGCTTGAGAGCGGTATCCCTTAGGATAATTACCAAAAAAATTGTAAAAAGCGTTTTTACCATTTTTTATTTCATATTTATGGTTAATCTCCCTTAATTCAGGATGTGAATACGTATGCAGTTCAAATTCTATGTTTAATTGTGACGAAAAATCTTCCACAATTTCAGGATGTGTTTCAAAGAGAGAACCCTGAACAAAGCATGTTAATGGAATAGATTTTTCTTTAAAATAATTTATTAAATCATCAGCTAATAAAAATGCTTCATGTGATGGTTCTTTAAGAAGACCTCCATGATCTTGTTCCAAATCAAGTGTTATGCATGCTATCTGAGAACCTTTTAATTTTTCCAGATCAATGAAGCTATATTTCATATAAAACCCCCATAAATTCTCTTAATTTAAGTGCAAATCCTAGCTTTTATCAACGTATTACCAAAAGATTGCAGTGCTTGTGTAGTAAAATATAAATCATTAGTTTTATTTTCCCCATTTGGGAAAATTACTCGGCCATAACCTAAAACATATGGCCATAAATCTTTCTTCCAGCTTATAATGTCATGCCAATTGATTCCATCTTTTGAAGCCCATATATGTGCATTTTCATCCCATTGAGAACTAATACCTTCACTGTTGCCTTCTACAGTAGTGGCAAACACCTTAAATTTATCTCCTGCTGTGGTCGAATAATGAACTGGACCATCAACCTGCGTTAACTTCTCAATACTTCCATCACCTCGCACATACCTGCAAATATAGTTCTGACGGGTAGGAATATCAGTTCCCCAGTAAATATGCTTTTTAGTAAATGTTAGACTTAATGTGCGAAACATCTGGCTACCAGAAGCGATATTAGTCCATGTTTCTCCTCCATCTTCAGAAAACATGATTTTACTCTCGCTATCTTTATCACCGGTACATAACCACACATTCTTGGAGTATGGATCAAATTGTACAGAATGGATATGTCTGATATTATTTAATGAGCATATTACATTCCAAAAACGTCCATCATCAGTTGATTTAAATAATCTAATCTTTGAATCACGTTTATTGTTTAAAAAATACTCTCCAAAATAGCAGTTGCCATTACCGTCTTCACACCACCCTTTTCTTAAAGGACCAAATCCTTTATAAAATGTATGCACAATACTGACTTCACCATCTTTAATATGGAATATCTGTTTACTAGCAACCGCTAGAATTGTACCATTTGCCAGTTTTATAATAGTTTTAATACCTAAACGCAAAGCTCTTGAAAATAACGTACATTCCCCCATAAATCTAGAATAAAAAGGTACAGGTAAACTTATAATTCTTTTAAATGTATGGCCCCCATTTCGACTTCGAAAAATAGTGTAGTTTGAAGATGCCAGTATCTCTTCACCATCCATATGCTGGATAACAAAGTTTGGTATTTTTTCCTGAATCTTTAAGTACATTATTTTCACAAGCCTCCTTTATCGATTAAGCTTACATAATGAAAATTCACAATCTCAAGCTTTCAGTTGATATTTTATTATGTAACTTGCTCAAACTTTTGAACAACTGCTACCTTCCTCAGAACCAATTTCATATTTTCCATTAACTAATACGTCAGTTTTCACGTCAAATTCAGCACTTCTTTCAATATCCTCCCAATTTTCAAGGAACCAGCTATGAGTCATTTTTAAACCCTTTTTAAATTTCATTTTCGGAGCATAATTGATCAAATCCCTTGCTTTTTCAATAGAGGAAAGTAATTTTGTTTTTGCATCCCAATTTCTACGTGGAACATATTTAATACCGTTTTCATTTCCTGTAAGTTCGTTTACAGTTTTTGCCATGTCTATAACTCGGTTATCTTTTCCTGATCCAAGATTTATTGCTTCTCCAATAGCTTCTTCTTCTATCCCCATGGCAAGTATGCCTCTCACTATATCCTCAACATAGGTCCAGTCCCTTGTTTCTGAACCATCTCCAGTTATTGGCAAAGGATTTCCAGTCATTGCCCAGTAGAAGAAGTTAGGGATCACATTTCTGTATTTTCCAGGCACTTCTCCTGGGCCAAAAAGATTAAAAAACCTCGCATTTACAATTGGAAGTCCATATAAATTGTAAAAATAGTTAGTATAAAGTTCACCGAGTAATTTTGTAACCTGGTATGGAGTGTGCAGCCTTATAGAAATATCATGTTCTTTAAATGGCATTTTAGAATCTAATCCATAAACACCACAGCCTGAAGAAGAATATACAAACCTCTTAACTCCAGTAAGTTGAGCATACTGCAGAACCTTTAATATTCCAATTCCATTTACCATTAAATCTTTTTCAGGATTGTCTACAGAATTTTGATTGGCAAAATGAGCAGCTAAATGGAATACATAATCGGGTTTTTCTTTAAAAACCCTTTTTAATACTTCATCATCCAATATATCACCCTTTATAAACTCAATATTTTCGTACTTCGGAATATTCCACCTGTAAGCAGATGAAAGATTATCCAGTATTATTACCTTCTCTGCATTTAACTCGGCCAATTCACGGGAAAGGTTACTCCCAACACAGCCGGCTCCTCCAGTTATTAACACTATTTCATCTTCATACTCATTTGATACACTCATTAAAATCCCTTCTTCAAAGTTAACACCTGAAATCTACTTTTAAATTAAAAAGGCTCATTTGACTGATATTACTATATTGTGCATAAGTAATATATAATATTAACTACTTACTTACTTACATTGAAAATAATAATTAAACCTGAACCGGTCAATCCAAAAAATCAATGACCATGGTATAATGGAGGGCAAATAGTAATGGAAACAGAAAAAATATTAGTTACAGGTGGAGCTGGATTTATAGGAACAAATCTTGTGAATGAATTAAAAAACAGAGGACATGAAGTTACCACACTCGATCTCTTACATAATGATAGAAATAATTATGTAAGGGCAGATGTTAAAAATTACAGGCAGCTTGAACAGGTTTTTGAAGATAATGACAAATTTGACTATGTTTACCATCTTGCTGCCGAATATGGCCGTTGGAACGGTGAAAATCACTATGAAAATCTCTGGGAAACCAATATTATTGGAACAAAACACATGATCAAATTACAGGAACAATTAGGCTTTAGAATGATATTTTTCTCATCTGCTGAAGTTTATGGTGATTATACAGGGGTTATGAGCGAAGATGTAATGGAAAACAACCCCATTAAAGACACGTATCAAATGAACGATTATGCAATAACCAAATGGGCGGGGGAGTTGATGTGCATGAACTCCGCTGCAATGTTTGATACAGAAACGGTCCGGGTGAGACCTGTAAATTGTTACGGCCCTCATGAACAATTCCACCCATATAAAGGGTTCATACCGCTATTCATATACCATTCATTATTCAACAAACCATATACCGTTTACAAGGGCCATAAAAGGATAATTGATTACGTGGAAGATACTGCAAGAACATTTGCAAACATCGTGGACAATTTCAAACCTGGAGAGGTTTACAACGTGGGAAGTAAACAGGAATGGGAACACGACATCAAAGAATATTCAGACATGGTTTTAAACGCTGTTGGGCGTGACGATTCAATAGTAACCTATAAAAAAGCCGAAGCATTCACCACAAAAGTGAAAACAATTGATTTTTCAAAAGCAATAAAAGATCTAAAACACGACCCTAAAGTTTCACCAGAAGAAGGAATAAAAAAAACTGTTGACTGGATGAAATGGTATTATCGAATAGGCCAGTAAAATTATATTTTAAAATTAGTATTAAATAGTGTGGATCCAAATCACTCAAAGATATCAATTTACAAATAAATTTTAATTAAAATCCACATATTCCCTTTTTTTGTATATTAACCATTTATCAATTTAAAAAATGTTATTTTTCAATTAATAAAATTGCCTCTTAAAATTTATATTACGTATCACCATTTTCATAAAACCTAAAGATTTAATAGGAAATAATAATAAAATAATATAGTAAAGTATGAAACTACACACTAACACAAAATTCATACAAAACGAAATGTGTTATTCAGATTAATATAATCCCTTTAAAGTCAAAATTTTGATTTTAGGGGCGTGTGAAAATTTTAAATTTTCACAGTATCAAAACTGTCAAAAATCGAAGATTTTTGACGCCTGCAAAAACCTTTGTTTTTGCGGCCGAGGAAATTTATTTCCTCCGGCATAGAAAAATGCTTAGCATTTTTCTCCAGCTTTGATTTGTAAACATGTAAAAACCATTGGTTTTTACGGTTGCGAAACTTGTTTCGCAAACATGTGAAAAATCTCTGATTTTTTACGGCCACAAAAACTTCGTTTTTGTGAGCACCAAAAATTCATAGAATTTTTGAGCGAGTCAAAAAAATGAGTAGATATTATGGCAAAAATAACAGCAATATTACCAGCCTATAACGAAGAATTATGCATAAGCAGTGTAATTCTCTGTTCTAAAAAATACGTAGATAAAGTAATTGTTGTTGATGACGGCAGTACAGATAATACTGCAAATATAGCTAAACTAGCAGGAGCCCAAGTAATAAGCCATTTTTCTAATAAAGGGAAAGGTGCAGCATTAAAAACTGGTTTTGAAGCAGTTAAAGAATCCGAAATCATAGTAACTTTAGACTCAGACGGCCAGCATAACCCCAAAGAAATACCAAAATTAATAAATCCCATCATAAATGGGGAGGCAGACATAGTAAACGGCAGCAGATATATTAACGGAAATAAAAAAGATACACCATCCTACAGACGAATAGGCCAGTCAATACTTGATAAAATCACTAATCTAGGTAGCGGGCTTAATAGTACTGACAGTCAAAGTGGGTTTAGAGCCTTTGCAAGATATACCATACCTGCTTTCAGGTTCAACTGCACTGGTTTTGGTATCGAGAGTGAAATGTTAACAGATGCCTCAAATGTTGGGCTGAGGGTCAAAGAAGTCGAAATAGGAGTTAGATATGATATCGATAGTTCTACAAAAAACCCAGTGAGCCACGGTGTAGGTGTTTTAATTAAAATTATAAATGATTTACAGTTCCAAAGGCCGCTGTTTTACTTTGCATTACCCGGCACCGTAGTTACTTTAGCCGGTATAATTTTATGTCTCATGTTTTTTGGAGATTATATGATGACATCATCCAGTAATATTGCAAACAACATTGCACCTTCAGTATCTTACAGCCTCATCCCCACAATCCTTGCAATAATGATGACAGTAATCGGGGGATTTTTAGTATTAACTGGTATTCTTTTAGATTCAATGGGAAAAATGATAGATCAAATTTTAATTAGATCTCAAAATGAAGCTAATATTTCTAAATCTGCAGAATATATAAAATTTAATAAAACAAAAGACACAGAAATGAAGGGCAAATAAGATTAAATCCATTATTTAAAATATATATTATTTAAAAATATCTTTATTAAGTAAATTAAGCTATTTATTTGCTAAATATATCCTTTTAATTTATTAATTAATTTTTCTGGCTTTGTAGAAAATTAAAAACTTAATAAGTATTAATTTATATTCCTATTTGATATTAGTACAAGTTTAGTACAAAAGTTGGTTAATAATAGTTTTAAATTCATTAAATTATAATAAATAGTTCCAAAATCACTGTAAAATACTAGCTTGTTAGTAAGTAAACACTAAAGTATATAAAGTTATAATAATAAATAGTATTACTGTAATAACGGAGGTGTTATATGATATCTACCGTAACAGCCACAACGACCATAGTAGCTATGACCCAAGTCATGACTTACAGCATAATAGCAGTAATTGCACTCGTAACAATTTTAGCCCTTAAAGAAATCCTAAATACAGAATCCAGTAAAAATGAACGCATAAAATCATTTGTTGACGGAACAAATGTTGCAATAGTTCCACTGCTTTTAGTATTTGTATCCATTGTAGGCTATAAAGTGGTGACGGTCATTTAGGAGGTATCTTGTATGGAAAAAAAAATAGGACTAACCATTATGATGATGGTTGTAGTAATAATGGGAGGATTTGTATATGCAAATATCCCCCAAACTGGAACCCAACAAAATACCGTCGTACCCTCTGGAGCCACAAGCGTTGCATTTGAAAATAATGGAAACTCATGGAAACATGTTGTTGCAGCATTTGATATAACTGATGTAGATGGATCCGTAAAAAAGATATTTGCTGATCTATGGATTAAACCACAGAGCACTGCAACTGTTGATCTAAGCAGTCTTACAGGTCTAAATAACCAACCGCTCCCACAAGGAACTAATGTAAATTTAAAAACATACACTGCTCCTAATGTACCTACCGCTCAGGTTCCACAGGATGTAACAGATAACAAAGTGACCGCAACCGCAGATCCATCTCAGGGTGGAAAATATTTAGCAGCACTTACACCAAGTACCAGTGCAGCCGATCCAGTTGTTGTTACACCAAGAAACACAGTAATAGTCAATGATACAGCATTCAGCATAACTACTGGTGGAGGAGTCTCATTGAGTGGAACAGCAGCAGTACCACTTTGTGCAAATGCTGGAGGAGCAAGTGCTCAAGCACCTACAAACGGCACAGCTGTCGCAACCACGCCGGGAGTAACCGCTTTAGCGCCGCTAAATGGGCCTGTTATTGCAAGTACTCCTAGATTACGCATAGTACTACCACTTTAAAGCCAGAGATATGGATTTGACGCAAAAACATATGGAAATGTCGAAAATAGAATAATCAAAAAATAGTTTTTACCAAACTTCAGTTTGAGTACCAATAAAGTTTTGTAGCCCCAACTATTATGTTTGGGGCGTTTTTTTATTCGATAGAAAATTTAATTAAATTAATGGATCTGTGATATCATGAACCCAAAAGCATACATAATTATTACTGCTTTTATATCTGGATTTTTAATTTTAGGGCTTGGAATCAATACCATCGAAAGTATGTTATTTGACCAAATACCCTATAATTACACATCTTACATTTCAATGCCCCCTAATCATCCTAATGAATCGCATATAGGTGGCTATTATAAAATATATGGAAAAGGACGTGATTTTAATTTCCATATAGTCCTTCCAGGAGCGGAAAATCAGGAAAGTCCGCTTGATTACACTGCAGACGGGCTTAACGGTACTGGTAAAATAAACAATATAAGTATAACTTACGGAACCCTTGTATCCCTTTTATCGGGTGATTTTAAAAATGCCCTTTTCAACACAAAGCTATCAGGTAATTACAGTATGGCATGTGCTGCATGGACGGGTCACGGTAACTTCACAACTAACGGCCAAAATTTCCTCGGAAACTTCAAAATAAACGGGATAAAAACAGACTGGGAAGGAACATTCAACCTAGTCCCGGAAAACAACAGAATGGCACTGAAAGCAGACTACATATGGTACCACCATGCTAATAAAAACGACGGCAGCATTAGAGTAGTTAAAAAGACGTATTATATGTAAAGTCCTATTTTTAAAAATTAAAATGAACTCAATGTTTTTATTTTAACAATTATAGAATCGCATTTATATACTGCATTAAAATTGGAAATATAAACGGCATGATCAGGAACAGAAATGAGTTAGAAATTCCGTGTGAAAGTGTAATACCAAATAGGCTTCCTGTTTTCTGGAAAGCATAACCATAGAACAGAGCTACACTGAACACAAACAGAAGATCTAAAGTTGAATTCCAGCCTATGTGAAGGGCTGTAAAGAGTATTGAAACATACAGTAATCCCCATAGTCTTCCAAGTATCTTTTCTGCATTTTTTTGAAGTATCCCTCGAAACAGGAGCTCTTCTGCAAATCCAGTAGATATTACAAGGATTATACCTGCAAATAGAACTGTTTCTAAATTTAAAGAATAAATCAGAGGTTTTGGCTTCAATATCAAATATTCAATAAACCCTAAAACAACTCCACTTAAAGCTATTGTCAGTTGAAGGGGAATGTTACCTAAAACCAATCCTACTTTTTTCCGGTTAAGTCTTTGAGATCTCATAAGTACAAATGATGCTGCAAACAATGGAACTGCTATTACAGGGAACCAGTAAAGTTCAGTTACCTGCATGAGCGGTATTGTAAGGCCTATAATTCTAATCATTGGCAAAATCATCATAGACCGGAGGAGATAAGAAAATTTAGTGGACTGAGTAAGAGAAGAATTAATTAGAAGAGCAAAAAGAATAAGAGTATGCATTATTAAACCATATTCCACGCTGTAATGTGCAGTTACGATCTCTGCAGCAATAATAAACATTAAATACATGCTAAGTAAGACAATGTCTTTTTTAAAGGACACAAATCGAACTTGTCTATCTTCAATGTCACCTATAACTTTTTTAACCCTGATCTCTCTTTCATGGTTCTCAACATCGAACATTTTCAATCCTTTTTTGTAATTAGGAAGATTTTCATGTTTTTTTGAATCATATGAGTTTATTTTTACACCAAAAGTTGTATTAGCTTCTTTTTTAACCATTAATTCACCTATATGATAATAATACTTTTATTATATTTTTAATTACTATGTATATAAAGTTTACCTTAAAAGTATTATTTAATAATGAACTTATACAGAATTCTGTCAAAATTTTAAACTTTGCATATTTATAAATTGGTTTTTTTAATTTTACCAAGATTAAAAGTATTCAAATTGTATTTATCCAAAAATAAATTAAATTATAAAGTTCTCATTTAAAATCGAATGTCTAAAATAAACACATTTGATAAATATAATGTTTTAAACAGATTTTTTTAAATAATTTAGAATTTTCAAAGAATTTTTGTACTTATTAACTTTTTTAGAAGTTTAAAATAATCAAAAATTAAACTAAACTTTTTTTATAGATTTTTAGAAATAATATTCATTTTTTAAGTTATATTTCCTTAAAAATAGTCTATTTTTAAATATTAAAAAGTTAGTATAATATTCTACCAAATTTTGGATAATAAAAAATTTATATAGTTTAATATACTAATAATATAATAATAATTTAATATATTAAACATAATAACATATTTACAAAACTCTAATATGTTAGTATGTAGTAATAATAAAAAATTATGATTCATGGAAGTCTGGTGATTTAATGAACTGGATAAATAACTTAAAATTGAAAATTAGAAATAATTCAGCAGTTGTTGGCATTGTAGGACTTGGATATGTAGGATTACCTCTTGCAGTTACATTTTCAAAAAAATTCAAGGTTATAGCTTATAACAAGAACAAAAAGAAAACAGAATTATTAAAAAATGGAAAATCATACATAGAAGATGTTAAAAACAATGAAATTAATTTAAAAAATCTATATCCAACAAACAATTATAAAGATCTAAAAAATACTGATTTTATCATTATTGCAGTTCCAACACCATTAAATAAAGATAAAAGCCCAGATTTATCTTATATAAAACAAGCAGGTGAAGAAATTGGAAAAATACTTAAAAAAGGGCAATTTGTAGTCTTAAAAAGCACCACATATCCTGGAACTACAGAAGACTTTTTGTGTCCCATTCTTGAGGAAAAAAGTAATTTAAATGTTACAACCGATTTTGGGATAGCATATTCTCCAGAAAGAGTAGATCCCGGAAATAAAGAATATCGAATTGAAAATACTCCTAATATAGTTGGTGGTTTGACCCCTGAATTTACTGAAATATGTGCAATGTTATTTGAAGGCATCACTGGAGATATTATTAAAGTAGAAAATTGTAAAACAGCTGAAGCAGTAAAAATGATTGAGAACATTTATAGAAATGTTAATATTGCCCTCGTTAACGAACTAGCACTAATTTTTGAAAAAATGGAAATTGACATTTGGGAAACTATTGAAGCTGCCAAGACCAAACCATATGGTTTTACACCTTTTTATCCAGGTCCAGGAGTTGGTGGACACTGTATACCTCTTGATCCTTATTATCTTTCATATAGAGCAAAGCAGTTCGGTATTATTCCAAGATTTATAGAAACAGCAGGAGAAATCAATGATTTCATGCCCATACATACCATAAACTTAGCAAAAAACGCACTTGAAAAATCAGGAAAAAGAATTAGAGATTCCAATGTACTAATCTTGGGTTTAGCCTACAAAGCAAATATTAGTGATACACGAGAATCTCCAGCAATTCAAATTATTGAAGAACTCGTTGAAATCGGGGCAAAATTCAAAGTCTATGATCCCCATTCAGATTCAATAAAAACACGATTTGGAAATTATTATTCAGAAAATAACTTTAAAGAGAGCTTAAACTGGGCTGACTGTATTATAATAGTAACTGATCATGAAGAATTTAAGCAGAATGGAGAATTACTAAACATTATTAAAGATCAGCAGACCATCATTGTCGATACACGAAATATATTAGATTCGATCAAAGAACAGCAAATGTCTCTTGTTAATACAACGAATATAATTGATTCAAATATTGAAAATATTCCATCAGAGAATCCATATTACATAAAATTATAATTGTAAATTTTTTATTCAATCTAAAAAGAGGATTAAAATGGTAAAAAACATAGCAATTATTGGAAGCGGCTATTGGGGTAAAAATTTAGTTAGGAATTTCTCTGAACTTGGTGTCCTTAAAACAATTTGCGATTTGAATAAAGATGTATTAAATGATTTTAAAAAACAGCACCCCGAAGTTCATATTACAACTTCTTTTCAGGAAGTTATAGAAGATCAAGATATAAAGGGAATTGTGGTCTCTACTCCTGCAGCTTTACATTATAAAATGGTAAAGGAAGCTTTAAATTATGGAAAAGATGTATTTGTAGAAAAACCACTTTCTTTAAATGTAAATGAAGGTAAAGAACTGGTTAAAACTGCAGAAAGTAAAGGTAATATCCTGATGGTTGGACATATTCTACAGTACCACCCAGCCGTCCTTAAACTTTATGAAATGATAAAAAACGGCGAATTAGGTAAAATTCAGTATATCTATTCCAATCGTTTGAACTTAGGTAAATTCAGGACAGAAGAGAACATATTATGGAGTTTTGCGCCCCATGACATTTCTGTAATCTTAATGTTTTTAAATGAAATGCCTAAAAGCTTAACATCACATGCAGGTGCTTATTTAAGTAAAGATATAGCAGACGTTACTTTTACCACCATGGAATTTCACAGCGGTGTAAAAGCTCATATTTTTGTAAGCTGGCTCCACCCTTATAAGGAACAGAAACTGGTGGTGGTTGGCAGTAAAAAAATGGCTGTATTTAATGATGTTTCAGACGAAAAACTCATTTTATATCCCCATGAGATAGAATGGATAAATAGGATCCCTGTGCCTCGGATGAAAGATGCAATGGTAGTAAAAACAAAAATGAGCGAACCATTAAAGGAAGAATGTAAACATTTTATAGAATGCATAAAATCCAGAAATGATCCAAAAACAAGTGGAAGAGAAGGTCTTCAAGTACTTGAAATTTTAGAAGCCAGCCAGAAATCACTTGAAAATAATGGTAAAACCGTATTAATCCATGAAAATTCTTATTTTTCCCACTCTACTTCCATTGTAGATCAACCCTGCAACATAGGTAAAGGAACGAAAATCTGGCACTTTTCACATGTAATGACTGGAGCAAAAATAGGGGATAACTGTAACATTGGACAGAATGTGATGATTGCTCCAGATGTAGTTATCGGGAATGATGTTAAAATACAAAATAATGTTTCAGTTTATACTGGCGTTAAAATAAATAATAATGCTTTTCTTGGACCATCTATGGTTTTTACAAATGTTAAAAATCCTCGGAGTTTTATATCTCGAAAAAATGAATTTAAAGAAACATTAGTAGGAGAGGGTGCATCCATTGGTGCTAATGCTACCATTGTATGTGGAAATACCATTGGTAATTATGCTTTTATTGGAGCAGGGGCAGTTGTGACTAAAAATATACCCGATTATGCGCTTGCTGTCGGAAATCCTGCTAGAATCACAGGTTGGATTTGTGAATGCGGACTTAAATTAAACTTTTTTAATAACAAGGCAGTCTGCAGTTGTGGAAGCAGGTATGAAAAAATAGAGGATAATATTAAAAAAATGAAATTTCTCTCTGAAGTTGTAAAAGAGAATAAAAAAGAGAAAACAATGTGAGGCAAAGTTAAGATGAAAATTCCATTTTTAGACCTGAAAAGGCAATATAATACAATAAAAGGAGAGGTAAATGAGTCTATTGGAACTGTATTAGATTCACAAAAATTCATTCTTGGAGAAGAAGTTGAAGAATTCGAAGATAATATGAGAAAATACTGCAAATGCAAGGATGCAATAAGCGTTGCAAGTGGTACTGATGCATTACTTCTATCCATTAGGGCCCATGATATTTCTGGAAGCGTGCTAACATCCACATTCACCTTTTTTGCAACAGCTGGAGCAATACATAATTCTGGTGCAAACCCTAAATTTGCAGATATAAAACCTGAAACATTCAATGTGGACCCTGAAAAAATAAGAAAAAACCTCCAGGATGATGAAAGTATAAAAGCAGTTTTGCCAGTACATCTTTTTGGTAAACCTGCTGAAATGAATGAAATTATGGAAATAACAGAAGATAATGATTTAACAGTGATAGAAGATGCAGCTCAGACACTCGGTGCCGAGTATAGGGGGAAAAAAGTTGGATCTACAGGAACAGCATGCTTCAGTTTCTTCCCTTCCAAGAATCTCGGGGGATTTGGAGATGGTGGGTTAATAACAACTAATGATGACGAACTATCAGAAAAAATAAGGACACTCCGAGTTCATGGAGCAAAACCAAAATATTATCACCATGTTATTGGTTATAACAGCAGATTAGATGCTATTCATGCAGCTGTTTTAAACGTGAAGTTAAAATATCTGGATAAATGGGTTCAAAAAAGGATTAATAATGCCAAAACTTATAATAACGCTTTAAAACATGTTGAAAATTTAGAATTACCCCAAATATCAAATAATGAGAAACATTCATTTAACCAGTACACAATTAAGGTAAAAAAGGGTTTAAGGGACAACCTTAAAGATTTCCTGCAAAACAAGGGCATAAACACTGCAGTATATTATCCTTTACCATTACATTTACAGCCCTGCTTTTCTTCATTAAACTGCAAAAAAGGAGATTTTACAAATGCTGAACTGGCAAGTAAAGAAGTCCTTTCGTTGCCTGTTTTTCCAGAATTAGAAAAAGAAGAGATTGAATATACAATTGACAGTATTTCTGAATTTTTCAATGATAAATAATGGAGATCAAAATGAAAATTGTTACAATATTAAGAGATAGACCCCAATTTATCAAAGCTGCATTATTATCTAAAGAATTAAGAAAAAAAAACCCGGAGATTACTATTTCTACTGGGCAGCAGTGTAATGCAGAAATCATAGATATCCCTTTTAATCAGATTCCCCACATGAATATAATTTTGAAATGCCAGATGAACTCCAAAAATGATTCTTTCTGCTATAAAGTTTACTAAAGAGGTAATAATATGAAAATATGTTTTCTTGCAAATTCAGAAAGTATCCACATTCAACGATGGATTAAATATTTCACAGATACCGGTCATGAAGTACACATAATATCAGATAGTTCCAATGATAAAATTAACATTGAAAACGTAATATTCCATCAACTTAAAAATATCAATTCAAATAGAAACACGGTGACGTTCTATATAACCTTGATAATCAATATTGTATATGTTAATTATCTAATAAAGAGTATTAAGCCAGACATTCTCCATGCACATTATGTTATATACTACGGGTTTTATGGAGTTTTAACTTCTTTTCATCCTTTAATCATATCTGTTTGGGGTAGCGATGTTTTAAAAGTGCCAGATGAGTCCATAATAGCAAAGTACATAATTCGTTATACTCTTAAAGGTGCAGATAAGATCACTACTACTGCTGAATTTATGAGAGATCACCTATTTGATAACTTTAAACTAGCAAAAGAAAAAATCATTAGAATTCCATGGGGAATAAATACCAACATTTTTTATCAAAGGTACAGTTCTAAAGAAAAAGAATTAAAAGAATATTTAGAAATAGGAGATGCTGAAACAGTTGTTATCAGCAACAGGAGCATGGCCCCACAATATAATATTGATAAAATTATTGAAGCTATCCCTTATGTTCTAAAATCAAATTCCAATACTGTTTTTGTGTTTATAAAGGGTTACGGTACCACTAATTTTGAAAAAAAAATGAGATTGAAGGCTCGAAAATTAAATATCACAAACAACATTCGTTTTATTTCAAAGAATATAACACCTAAAGAAATGGCTACCTATCTTAACATTTCCAACATGTTCATTTCAATAACAAAAACAGATCAATTTGCAAGTAGCATTATGGAAGGAATGGCATGTGGATTGGTCCCTATTGTAAGTAATATTAATGTTTACCACCAATATCTATCAGATAATAGTAATGCACTATTTGTTAATCCAGATAATCCACAGGATTTAGCGGAAAAAATAATTTATTGTATTAATAATCCTGAAATAAAGGAGAATTTTTATAAAATAAACAAAGAAATCATTGAAAAACATGAAAATTGGGATAAAAATGCTCGAAAGATGGAAAAATTATATGAAGAAATGCTAAAAGAAGGAGAAGTTAAAGATGAAATGGAAAATCCCATTGTTCAAAATATATCAGGATGATGATGATATCCAAAGTGTAACAAATATTATCAAGAATGGTTCTCATTGGGCAGATGGAAGAGAAATCCAGCTATTTGAAAATGAAATTTCCCAGTATCTTGGAAGAAAATACGCTGTGACATTTAATTCTGGAACTTCAGCTCTGCATACTCTCCTTTTAGCTCATGGTATTAAAAATAACGATGAAATAATAGTTCCATCTTTTACATTTATCTCAACGGCTAATGCTCCTCTTTTTGTTAAAGCAAAACCTGTTTTTGCAGAAATTGAAGATAAAACATATGGATTAGATCCTGAAGATGTTAAAGAAAAAATTAATCCCAAAACTAAAGCAATTATCCCTATTCATTATGGGGGTAGCCCCTGTTTAATACGTGAATTAAAAGAGATTGCTGATGATTATAATGTTTTACTCATAGAAGATACTGCAGAATCACTTGGGGCAAAAATAAAAGATAAAAAATTAGGGAGCTTTGGAGATTCCGCCATACTTAGTTTTTGCCAGAATAAAGTAATTTCTACAGGTGAAGGAGGGGCAGTTGTAACAGATTCAAAAGAAATCTATGACAAATTAAAATTAATAAGATCACACGGAAGGTTAGATGCTCAAGATTACTTCTCTTCAACCAATTACATGGATTACATAACTTTGGGATACAATTTTAGAATGCCTACCATGTGTGCAGCACTGGGTTTATCACAGCTAAAGAAAATAGACTCTATAATTAAAATGAGAAGGAGTAATTCATCCTATTTAACAAAAAAATTGTCAAAAAATGGCATAACTATACCAAAAAGTCCATCAGATTATTATAATGTTCATCAACTATTTACAATAAGGATTGAAGAACAAAGGGATGAGTTAATGGAATATATGTCAAATAAAGGTATAATGACTAAAGTATATTTTTCTCCAGTTCATTTAACTCATTTTTATCAAAAAAAGTTGGGATATAAAATTGGAGATTTGCCTGTTACTGAGAAGGTATCCAATCAAGTACTGTCTTTGCCAATGTATCCCACATTGACAAAAAGAGAAATGGATTATATTGCCGAAAATATTGAAAAATTTTTGAAGGTAAAATAATGAAGGACAAATTAAGGAAAAAGACTGTTTTAGTTACTGGTGGAACAGGATCAATAGGTACAGAGATAGTCAAACAAGTTCTAAGTTATGATGCATCCAAAGTCATAGTTTTCAGCAGAGATGAAATAAAACACTTTTCATTAAAGAAAAATTTAACAGATGATCGACTTGAAACCGTCATTGGAGATGTAAGAGACTATCGTAGCGTTCAGCGAGTATTTAATGATTTTGATATCGACCTCATTTACCATGCAGCTGCAATGAAACACGTTGTTGTATGCGAAGATTTTCCAATAGAAAGTGTCCGAACTAATGTTTTAGGAACACAAAATATGGTAGACCTGGCAACAAAGTACGGAATCCCAAAGATGATCAACATCAGCACAGATAAATCAGCGTATCCTGTTAACGTGATGGGTGCAACTAAATTTATTGCAGAAAGAATCGTACTTAATGCAAATTTTTCTTGTGTTAGATTTGGTAATGTTGCTAACTCTCATGGTTCAGTAATTCCCATCCTCCTAGAGAATCTTTTAAACGGGAAACCAATAAACATAACTAATCCCAATGCAACCCGATTTATTATGGAAATTCCGGATGCAGTCAATCTTGTAATGGAAGCTACCAAATATGCTCAGGGTGGAGACCTATTTATTCTAAAAATGAAGGCATTTAAACTAGGAGACTTGCTAGATGTAATTTTGCATAAGATCGCTCCAAGATTGAATATACCCGAGGAAAATATTAAAGTAAATATGATTGGTCTGGTTGATGGTGAGAAACTTCATGAAGGTTTGGTTAACAGTACAGAATCCCAATTTCTCTTCGAGCTAAACAACACTTATGTAATTTTAAAAGACAAAGAAAAAGCCCTAAAATATGAAGATACAAGAAAAATAAATTCATTTAAATACACTTCCAATGAGGTGGATTTAATTTCAAAAAGCGAAATAGAGAAGATTGTAATTAATTACTTTAAAAAAGACAGTATGAGGGAGAAATTATGGGAATATCTAACAAATTACTCCAAAAAATATGTTGTCCAACATGCAACGGAGATTTATTAAGTGACGAATTAAACATGCTTCAGTGTAATGACTGTGGAAAATTGTTCCAAATCATCAATGGTATACCCTTATTTACAAATGAAAAATCAGCATATGACAATTTATATAATCAAATCGACTTTCATAAACATCCATTTGGGCATAATATAGATTATGCTGCCTGGAGAAAGGGAAAAATAAATAAAGAAATTGTAAAGTACTTAGAAAAAGGATCAGTTTTAGATGATGGAGGGGGGTATGGTTATTTAAAAGAATTTCTTGGAAAGGAAAATACATATTACAATATGGAGTACAGCTATGAAATACTGAATTATGATACCAGCCATTTAAAATCTGTCGGAAAAGGAGAAGAATTACCATTCAAGGATGCTATTTTTGATAATATAGTAAGCGGCGATGTACTTGAACACGTGTATAACAAAGTAAAATACCTTGAGGAAACATACAGGGTGTTAAAACCTGGAGGAATATTTATTTTAAATACACCACGAACAGAATGGATTGAATCTTATAAAAAATCTATCTGGTTTTGGATTCCTTATTTGGGCCATGTAACAAACAGAATCAAATACCTGTTTAGAGATAAAATAAATTTAAAAACTCCAGAAGGCGTTGTTGACATACCCAGCAATGAAGTATGGTTACGTAATAAATTAGAAACGATTGGTTATCAAATAATTGTCCAGAAACGAACTGATAACCATCTTCCAGGCCTTTCCAATAAATTCTGGAGAAAGTTCGCAGATGCATTTATAAATCCAGAAAAGATGGGGCATTGTGTCTTTTTTGTTTGTAAAAAAGAGTGAATATGGAGGATAAATATTGACAAACGAAAACACATGTGAAAATTTAAAAGATAAACTAAAGAAGTGTGGAAACAACGTTAAAATATACCCTCTTTCAAAGATTATAAGGCCCGAAGTCATAGAAATAGGAAATAATTCAATGATTGATGATTTTAGCTTCATAAATGGAGGTAAAAGGATTAAAATTGGCAAATATGTCCATATTGCATCTTTTGTAAGTATTATTGGTGGTGGAGAACTAAAACTAGGTGATTATACTGTTTTAGCATGCGGTTCTAGAATATTGACTGGAACTGATACATATCACGGGGGAAAAAGAATGTCTACAGCATTGCCACTTGAACAAAGAAATGTAATTAGAGGTAAAGTTGAAATAAAAAAGGATGCATTCGTTGGGACCAATGCAGTTATTCATCCCAATGTGAAGATTGGAGAAGGGGCAGTAATTGGCAGTTGCAGCCTTGTAACTAAAGATATTGAACCATGGAGTATTAACGTTGGAGTCCCCTGTAAAAAGATAGGATACAGGCCTGATGTTACTGTTGAAGATATATAACTTACATTTGTAGAATGGTATCATGAATTTAAAAACATTATTCCTTCGTTATATGGGTAAGATACCCGATCGAGCCGAAAGATTAGAAAGTTACATAGACAATTTCAAAAAAATGGGCGTAAAAATTGGAAAAAATGTGGATATGTATGAGGTTTCAATAGACAGCCTATTTCCATTTCTAGTTGAAATAGGAAATAACTGTATAATAACAGGAGGAACTAAAATATTAGCCCATGATGCTTCTTTGAGTCTATTCACAAATCAATACAAGGTAGGTAAAGTTACAATTCATGATAACGTATTCATCGGAATGGACGCCGTTATAATGCCTGGTGTTGAAATTGGGCCAAATGTTATAATTGGAGCTAACTCGGTCATTACAAAGACAGTTCCTCCAGATTCAGTTGTAGCAGGAGCGCCCGCAAGGCATATATGCACTATTGACGAATTTTTGGATAAACACAAACCTGAAATACACCATAATACCGAAATCATCATAGTTGACTCTCCAAAACTAAGTAACGATCAAGAAGTAATAAAGTTTAGGAAATATGTTAAAAACATAGTAAACCAATAAAAATTTAATTATATCAATTTCTAAGCTAATATAAGTATTTATATATTAAAATATGGAATTTAAACTGTTTATAGATTAAATAGTAATTGATAAAACCATTCTGTATTTATAAATAATTATTAGGCGAACTAAATGAAATTTATAAAAAACGTCCTTTTAACATTTTCTGTCCAGTTAATAGCAGTGATCTTGGGAATAATTATTTCAGTCATTTTAGCTAGAACGCTTGGACCAGAAAAAGTAGGGATATATTCAATAGTCATACTGATATTCACACTTTTAAGTACATTTGGAAACCTTGGAATTGCTATATCCAATACATATTATGGTGTAAAAAAAAGATATACCTGGAGTGAAATAGCTTCAAACTCATTGATATCATCATTTTTGCTTGGAATAATCATTCTAGCAGCCCTTTTACTATTTTATTATTTCAATCCATCACCATTTGAAAACCTCGATCCAGGTCTTTTATTAATAGCTTCGATAACGATGCCTTTCATCCTTTTAATGTTATATTTCCAAAATATTTTATTGGGTCAAAACAGGATAGAAGAGTACAACTTTACAAATATCACCCAAAGCATCATCTACCTATCACTGATTGTTATACTCATTTTAGTTGTACATGGAGATTTAGGGGCAGTAATTGCTTCATGGACTGTATCCTATGTAACTGCATCCATTATACCTGTAATACTGGTTTATAGATCTACGAAATTTAAATTACATTTTAATTTAAACCTTTTCAGTAAAAGCGTGAAATTTGGTTTACAAAGCTATTTGGGTAATGTAATCCAGTTTTTTAATTACAGGATAGACATGTTCTTAATTGAGATACTATTAAACTTTACAAGTGTCGGTTACTATTCTATATCAGTCGGGCTTGCAGAATCATTATGGTACTTGCCCAGTGCTGTAGGTACCATGGTATTTGCAAGAACTCCTGGTTTAAGTGAAAAAGAAAGGAATAAATCAACTCCTCAAGTTTGCCGTAACACATTGTTTGTAACTATAATACTTGCTACAGTTCTATTTTTTACCGGGAAATATATAATATTAATTTTGTTTGGTTTGCAATATTTGCCAGCACTTACACCTTTATGGGCACTTATTCCAGGAATAATTGCTTTAAGTATCTGTAAAGTTTTGAGCAATGAAATAACAGGTCGTGGAAAGCCATTAATAATTACTTATGCATCTGTTATATCTTTAATTGTTAATATTCCCCTGAATATAATTTTTATCCCACAAATGGGAATTACAGGGTCTGCTTTAGCTTCCAGCATATCTTACACTGCTGCTACATTAATAGTTTTAGCAAAATTCATTAAAATATCAAATAGCACAATTTCGGAAACATTAATTATAAAAAAACAGGACATTAAGCTTTATAATGAATTTTTATTGAAAATAGGAGAAGTTGTCCAAATTAGATTTAAAAAATTATTTCAAAATATTAATTCTTATTTTATTTAATTTTTCTTCGTGATGATAAATAACCAAGCATTTTTCTTATTCACTGTTAAAAACATTTACACAATTTTAAATATAAATAAGGTATTAATATATCAACTACCCTCTCCAAAAAAGAGCCTTAAAAAGATCTCAAATGATGCAATATGAAGTATTTTCAAAGCATTGTCCCCTTCTCCTTTTTCATGCTCAGATATTAACTTTTGAATATATTTTTGATTTAAATATTTTTTTGAGACTGTTTTTTCAGTCAGTAACAATTCTTTAAAATAATTTTTCCAATTTTCATTGACTCTAAACCACTGGCTAAAATTAAGGTAACCTCTTTTATTTGGAAGGAAAATTTTTCCAGGGAATAATCTATTAATTAGCATCTTCAACCCTTCTTTTTTTAGGTGATAGTAACTTCCCAATGCCCATAAAATTAAGGGGTAATCCGCCCGGACCATTGTTAAATTATAATGAATTTTAGACAATTCAGGTGAAAGTTTAATTAAAAATTTACGGTATAACCTGTGATAAAAACGTGATTCAGGAGGTATTTTTGATATTAATTCCATCAGATTATTATCATATGTAGGTACAGAATTTTCCATTATGGTCCTAATTAGTACATGAGACATTAAAACATATCTCCTAACTCGATTTTTAAGGAGGAATATATCCGAATGGTTTGCTTTATCCTTTTCATTAATCCTGTTAAATTCTTTTTTAAAACTGTCTAAGCTTTTATAATCATTATAACCTTTAATTAACAGTTCATCTAGTTCATGATCATTGAAGAGTGTTGTTATTTCAACCAATAGATTTAATATGTTCACGTTGCTTTCACTATTAATCATTTTTTTATCCAGAAGAGATCCTAAATAACTTCCCCCTAAAGTTAAATCTAAAGCAAGACCATCAAATATTACATCAATCTTATCTTTCATAATCTTAAAAAGAGGAATAATATAACTGTAACCTATATAAACCAGCCCATCAGAGTAATATACCATATTTTGAGCATTTTCGATAATCATCTCAGGAGTAATATCTAATGTATTGATGTTTAAGCCTACTTTTTTAGAAACCTTTTTTGCGATTTTAGCCTCATCACAATCTTCAGGGCCAAATGTAAAGAGTATAACTTCCTTTCGTTTATCTATGTCCATTGCAGCCAAAATAACCCTTGAATCTAATCCTCCACTTAAAGATAAACCGTAACTATAATCATTTTCCATTCGGGTTTCAACAGCATTCTTCATGGTTGATATAAGTTCTTCAATAAATTCATCTTCAGATTTACTGTAATCCGGTTCATAATCATAGTCCCAGTATTGATCAATGGATAAGTCTTTACCATCATAAACCATAATTGATGCAGGGGGTAAAAGATAAATATCTTCAAAAAATGTTCTATCACCTAAAATAGTGCTAAAATTAAACCAGTCAATTACAGATTCATATTTTAATTTCTTTTTAAGTTGAGGATATTCCAGTATTGCTTTTACCTCAGAGGCAAAGATAAAAGTTTCCCTAAAGAAATAATATAACGGCCTAAGACCATATCTATCATTAAAAATAAATAATTTCTCTTTTTTAAGATCTAATATAATAAAAACAAATGATCCATTCAATTTTTTAACGAATTCTTTACCATATTTTTCAAAAGAATATAAACAGTATTCAGCATCATTTTTGTATTTAAACCGGTATCCATCATATTCTAACTTTTCCATATCTTCATTGTAATCATATATTTTTCCATCAAAAAAAATGCATAAAGAACCATCACTGTTAAAAACAGGTTGTTTTTCTGGATTGAAAGTATCAAGATGTACTCTAGCTAACTCAAAAGAGGAATTAATGTACTTATCTACCTTATAAAAGCTTTCATGCATTATTGAATCTATCATTTTTTCTATGATGTTTTCATTTGTTTCTTTTATAGAATTTTTATGGATGAAACCCAGTAATCCCGGCATATTCTCACCTGCGGTATATCGCCGAATTTATTAATGATTTAAATATATAGACATCTTCTTCTGTAATAAAAATTTTAAATATCCCTATTAAATAAAGTGTCAAAATTATAGAGCCTACTATAACTGTACTTAAAAATAATGTCCCTGCTTTAAATAATATTAAAGCAAAAATAACTACCCCCATCATCTTCAAAAACCAGTTGACATCTACTTTAATTGATAAATGTTTAACAGTGAAAAATAGATTAAGAAAAGCGCCGCCTGACAAAGATATCATAGATGATATCGCTGCCCCCATTATATCAAAGTGAGGAATCAGTATAATATCTAAAATAACATTTATTGACATCATTAAAGCGGTTATCTTAAAGGTTAAATTTGCTTTTCCTATACTAATTAATGCCCCACTTATCGGTTGAGCAATACTCCCCCTTATTACCGTCCCTATAAGTAATATCTGCAAAGGAATGACGGCATAAAGATAGTTAGATTTATACAATATATTTATTATATCCGTTGCAAAAAATCCAACCATTAATCCTAAAAATACTAAAATAACTGTAGAATATTTCATAGTTTTATCCATCATCGTATTAATTGCGGTTTTATTGTTCTTTCCCCAATATTCAGATGTGGCAGGATAAGTTATTTTTTGTATAGATAGAGGAATTATCCAAAAGAAATTGCTCAAACCAACAGCTACACTATAAAAACCTACAGATGATGAAATTAAAAGAATCCCCACTAAAATAATGTCCATCTGATTGTTTATTTCATTTAATGCACTTGTTGACAAAATTCTAGCACCGTAATTCAACAATATTTTTGTTGTCTCTTTATATAGTTTAAATGTAAATTCAAAATAGTTTCTACAGCAGGTGATTAAAAAAATACTTAAAATAATAGAAGATACTAAAATTCCAATTACTGCACCTGTACTTCCCCACCCGTTGTAAACAAAAAATACAGTTATGATGGTCATGGCAATATTTTGAACAATGATGCCAATGCCATACAATTTCATTTTTCTCAAACCATTTAAAAAGGACAATAAAACATTATTTAAAAGAGTAAATGGAAATGAAAACACCAGTATTTTTATCAAAATCTCCAGTTTTGGCATTTTAAATACATAAGCAATTAATCCTGAAGAAAAATAAAATAGAAAGATAAAAATTATTCCCAGAATTATACAGGTTATTATACTTGAAGATGTGTACTGATCAATTTTAAATTTATCATCTTTGTATTCGGCCAAATATTTTATCATTGCAGGAGGAATACCAATTGCACAAATCAGTGTGGCAATGGAATTGAATGTTAATGCTTCTCTATATACTCCTAAATCACCAGGTCCAAGATATCTAGCTAAAAAGATTGATAATACAAAACCTATTATAGTTATAAGCATGGTTGCAAGGAAGGTTACACCGACATCAAAAACAAATTTTTTTGTTTCATTCATTTAATCACAATTTAATATCACTAAAATTCATTTTAAGCTTGCAAACTTAGTTTTTTTTAATAATAATATTAAAAACATCCGAAAACCTTTTGGCCATCTCCTTATGACTGTATTTATCTATTTCTTCAGAAATTCCATTATAACTAACTTTTCCACTGGATTTAAATTCAGAATATGCCCTAAATATTTCTTCTTTTATTTCATCTATATCATTTAAACTAGTACCTGCACTAGTTTTTGCAAGTAATTCATCGACTACTCCCCCTTTGTAACCTATAGAAATTATTGGCCTTTTTGAAGCAAGATATTCAAAAATTTTACCTGTAAAAACTCCTTCTTCATGGGGATTATCCCACATCAATAATAACAACATTTGAGATCTCCATTCCCTTTTAATTACTTCATCTCTTGGAATAGGCCCATGTATATTAACTATATCCACTATATCATGCTTTTCTACCATTTCCCTAAGCAGATCCTCATCAGGCCCAAAAAAATTAATTTCAAAATCAGTTATATTTATCTTATTTTCCAGATTTAATTGCTTAATTGCATCAAATAGAATTCCAGGATCTCTTTTGCCATTCCATAAGCCTCCAGCATAAGTTATACTGAATTTTTCTGTTAAAGGAATTCCTGGATTGACATTCTCTGGATCAAAACCATTTGGAATTATAAATATATCTTCATGAGCTTTATGTAACTTTCTCAAAATTTTAGCTAAAGGTTTAGAAACTATTATTAAACAATTGGCTTTGGTTAATGTTTTTATTTCTAGCCGTTTTTCCAATAATTTGCGTGGAAAAAAATTACTATAACTATAATAACTATATTGTGTCCATAAATCACGCATATCTGCTACCCATGGGATTCCATGCTTTTCTTTTAAACTTTTAGCAATTGAATGGGGAGTTACTGGAGGAAAAGAGCTAACTATTACATCCACATCTTGATTTTTCAGCAGATCATCTGCGGCCTGCATCGCTGGATAATACCAGTACTTTTGTATATCAGGATATAAAAAAAATGCATCCCATAGATATCGGATAATCTTTATAACTAAATTACTGTTCTCATTTACATTCTTAAGTAGGCCAGGTAATTTTTTTATATAGTAACTATCATCATAAGGCACAGTTACTACCTTAAATTTATTTAATTCTGGAGATGGTTTATTTGTCAATACAATAGGTTCCCATCCAAAATAAGGCAAATATTTAATAAGTCCTCCCATCCGAATTGTACCTACAACGGCACCGTGCTTATAATGGATTATTAAAACTTTCATATTAGTATTTTATCAATCATGACATAAATTATTATGGTAATTTAATATAATAATATATTTAAGCTAATTTATTCGAAGTATATGACTAAAAATTAGAAATATCAGTTAAATCACCTAAAAAATGCAAAAATTTAAATTAACAATGTAAAATTAGACTATATAACCTTAAATTACATTCTAAAATATATATACAATCCAAAAATAAGTAATTGATATAATTAAATAACTAAGAGGGATAAATAAACAATTATATTCTTAATTAAACATAGATTTATTTTTTTAAGTTTTATAAAGTTAAATTATAATTATATTTATTTTTATACAACGTGAATTAAAATTTAACGCTTTTTAAGTTTTTAAATTGAATTAAATTATTTAAATTTACACCTAATTAAAAAAAATATTCTTTTTTTTATATTAAAAAAATTTATATATTTTAATATACTAATAATATAATAATAACTATTAATAATAATTAAAAAATAGATTTACAGTCATCCCATAGGAAGAATTATTATAAAAATCATTAAAATTGCAATTTTAGACATTAAAACTGCCATAAAATCACTAAAAACGTTATAAGCTGTTAATATGGGATTAAAACAATTTAAAAAAATAAATAAAACTCTTAAATCTAGTATAAACTTAAAATAGTCAAAATTTAAAAAATACATAATTCTAAAATTTATAATGATACCTCGAGAGTATAAAGTTGATAAAATGAATTGTAAAATATGTAATAATTCTCAAAATAATAAAATTTACAAAATTAAAGAGATGATGTTCAACTCAGGAGAATCTTTCGAGTATTTAGAATGTTCACACTGTGGTTGCCTCCAAATAACTCATGTGCCACCAAATATAGAAAAATACTATTCTGGAAAATATTATTCATTCAAAAGAAATTATAACAAATTTTTGAAACACACACTAACCACCAAAAGAGATGAATATGCGTTATTTAAAAAAAATTTTTTAGGTAAACTACTTTATAAGAGATATCCCCACGATTTATTGTTTAACATTGGCAAATGTAACCTAAAATATGATTCAAAAATATTAGATGTCGGTTGTGGCTCAGGTAACCTTTTATACTCCTTAAAAAATGCAGGATTTGGAAATTTAGTTGGTATTGATCCTTATTTGAAAAAAGAAATTACATCTCCCCGTCTTAAAATCGTTAAAAAAGAGATTCAAGAGATGTCTGAAAAATTTGATTTAATTATATTCAGCCATTCACTAGAACATATGGACAAACACGCCGAGATAATACAAAAAATTTCAAATATTTTAAATGATGGAGGTTACTGCATCGTTAGTATGCCCCTAAAAACAGATTACATCTGGGATTTATACGGCACTAATTGGGTCCAGATAGATGCTCCACGCCATATCCTTATTCACAGCTTTAAAAGTTTTAGTACAATAATAAAAAATGCCAATTTGAATGTAAAAAGTGTAGAATTTAACTCTAACGAATTTTTATTTTGGGGTAGTGAACAGTATAAAAGGAATATTCATTTAGAAGCTGAAAATTCCTATGCAAATAACCCTAAAGGAAGTATTTTTACAGGAAAACAAATCAAAGAATTCAAAGATAATGCAGATAATTTAAATAAAAGAAATTCAGGGGATCAGGCAATTTTTATTTTGGAGCAATGAATATGAGCTCAAAAGTGTCCATTATCATCCTTAACTGGAACGGATGGAAAGATACTATAGAATGTTTAGAATCTCTTTATCAAATAGATTACCCTAATTATGAAGTAATTCTCATCGATAACAATTCCAGTGATAATTCTATAACAAAGATCAGAGAATACTGCGCAGGTAACATAAAAGTAGAATCCCCTTTCTTCCAGTATAATCCAGAAAATAAACCTATAACCATTACAGAGTACACTAATAACAAACTTAAATCCGTAGACAAATTAGATGAAAATTTTCAGAATTTATCTTGTACTAAACTAACTTTAATAAAAAATGATAAAAATTACGGTTTTACGGAAGGTAATAATATTGGAATAAGATTTGCACTTGATAAGTTAAATTCAGATTATATCTTACTTTTAAACAATGATACTGTAGTGGACAAAGAATTTTTAAGAAAAATGGTAAATACAGGAAATAATAACCCTGAAATTGGAATTCTTGGATCTGCAATATACTGGTACAACAATAGAAATATGATCCAATCTGCTGGTGCAAACTTATCCTTTAAAACTGGAAAACAGTATATTTTAGGCAGGAATCAAATAGATTCAGGACAATTTAATGGAATATTAGATGTTAATTATGTTTCTGGATGTGCACTCCTAATAAAAAGTATGGTAATTGACAAAATTGGACTTTTAAATGGAACATATTTTTTATACTGGGAAGAAACTGATTGGTGCATTCGGGCGCGTAAAAATGGTTTTAAGGTATGTTGTATCCCACAGGCAAAAATATGGCATAAGGAATCCAGCTCTGCAAACAAAGTTATGGATTATTATTTTACCAGAAATACATTCCTATTTATGAAACAATATACTAACACGTCCCAATTCGGCATATTCATACTTTACTTTTTTGGATTTAGATTCTGGTTTAAAATAGGGGCATATATCTTATATTATAAAAATATAAATTTATTATTCTGTTTTTTTAAAGGAGTTAAAGAAGGACTATTCATCCAAAATAAACATTAGATCCGCCATTATCATAAATCTTATTATAACTTGAAGTAATTACATTTAGAGGCAAGTATCTTTGGTTAGTAACTATATTGGCTCCTTCCATTTGGTTAACACGTATACGTTTTTCTTTAAGGTTATATGACCCTAAAAATACATATGAGTTTTTATTAATTAAATCCAGATAAAATGGGACTTGTCCAACATTATTTAGTATACTATAAAGTAAATAAATTCTAATTACATCTGCATATACTATATGACCTCTATTTCTATAATTATTAATCCATTCAGTACCACTTAACTCCATATTATTAAATACAGGGGAATCATAGGATTGTTGTATCGATATTGAAGAGGAATGTTCTTCTCCACCAATGTAGTAAGCTAACCCTGAATCAAAAAATAAAAATATGACCAAAAAAAGGGATATTATTTTTAATTTATTTTCATTTTTTATTTTGACCTTTAAAAAATTAAATAAGTCTAATAATTTCAAGAATCCAATTATGGCAAATGGGGCTAAAAAAATAATACCAATATGGAACAATCGAGATGTATTAAGTTGATTGGAAAAATAAGGAACAACAACTCCTGCAATAAGCATTCCTAAAACAGCAGCACTTATTAACAGGTATTCTTTAGTAAAATTCATTTTATCTTTAAATAAAGTTGCCAGTACACCTACAGCAATTGAAAATTGAATAATTAAGTATAGTAACTTATTTATTTCAGCTAAAAAAAATGCTTGTTGAGTTATAACTACACTTAATCCTTGAGATGTATTGGGTTCTATAATACTTAAAAGATTAGAAGTAATTTGATTTCCTATTTGCACCAGAGATACAAAACAAGAGGACCCAGAACTGTACATATACCACGACAGAACAGAACTGATGAAAAATATTACAAATGTTGCAGTTAATTTGGTATTATAACCAGACGAAATAGTTGTATTCGGATTTCTAAATCTTTTTATATAATTTACAGCATAAAATATCACCAAATAGGCTACAAACAACAAACACAAAATATATGATAACCCATAATGAGAAACTACCAAAGAAAAACTGAATAAAATTAATAACAGTGAACCTTTAGTATTGCGTAGATCTTTATTTATTAGTATTAACAGGATCAATACAAGAAATAATTCAGCAATTTCTTGTTTTGTTATGGAAACAATTTCTGTATAAAAAGTGAATGTTGCCATAAAAAAGAAAGTAGCTAAAAAAGAGATTTTATTGCTGGTTTGTTTCTGGAATATCTGATATAAACCTAAAGGAACTAATGAAAATAAAAAAGGATAAACAACCTTATATATCCAGACAAGTGAAATACCGCTGATATTTGATAATACTGGAGCCAGAATAGAAACACTTAATATTGAATTTATATTGCTCTGGACTGTAGTATTCCATATCAAATTATGAAGTACAATATTCGCTGTGTAATATTCTACATTAATATCCCATCCCCATATATACATTGAAATTAGTGATTGATGTAATAAAAGAGAAATTGAAATGCTAAAAATTGCTAAAGGATATAAATCTAGCGAAAATCCTTTATTAAAGCTTACCAATAACAATATGGAGCAGATTATAATTATTAATGAAATTAAAATAATATTATTATTATAAAAATTCATTAAATACGTTCCAAAAACGCTTATAAATGGTAAAAGAATTAAAAATAGTGCAGATGGATTTAATAAATATTTTTTGCTTATATAGTCTAAATTATCATTATAGCTGAAATTTCTAAAGTACATCCTAATGTTTGTAAACGGTATAAAAAATAACATGTTAAATACGTTTAACGAAGGTTTTTTCTTTGTATTATCTGTTTTATAATGATTTTTATCTTTTAAAATACATAAGATACATAATGCAGTTGTAAAAACTAAAAAAGTACAGATCAAACATTCTTTTGAAAGTGGCTGTAATATACCAAGTATAGGGTATATCATATTCACAAATAGTCCTATAAACATTGCTGCCATTACACTTAAGCCTGTAACAAATAAAACATTTTCAATGTTACTTTTAATTTCAGATAATCCCATAATTCGCAAAATCAGCATTCCAGGTACAAATAAAATATAAATAACAGCCATAAATTCTTTAATTATAGGCATATTTATGCCAGCATAATCTAAAAATGTTAAACCAAGAAATCCAATCTGAATTAATAAAATGACCATAATGAAATTTTTAATTTTCCAGTTATTTATTTGAAATACGCCATCCATACTATCATACCATTAAACAGTTTTATTTCATATTAAAAGTGATATTAAATTCCTATAACTTTTTATAAGCTGCCATACAGTAGGATATTTGCATCCTTAAGAAAAAAATTTAAACACATTTTTATTAATAATACTCACCATTAAATTCTCCTTGTGACAAATAACCCCTCCTTATTCAGTTTCATGTGAAAATATTTTTTAAATAACTTCTAACCTTTAAGAACTTGATGATAGATACTGTTCAATCGATTCTCCATAATTTTCCAGTTATACTTATTTTCATAAGCTTTCCTACCATTGTATCCTAATCTTTTCCGCAAACCTTCATTATCTTTTAAACATGATATCGCCCCTATTAAAGATTCTTTATCCCCATAAGGTATTACTACTCCACAATTCTCTTTTTGTACAATATTCGCCATTGATGTATTTTCATTCACAATTATAGGTATTCCTGATGCCATTGCCTCAAAAAGTTTATTTGGACTAGCGTACACATTGTTAGGAATACCTGGATCATATAATGCTAAAGTCAGATCAGCGTCAAGCGTGTTTTGAATTATTTCATCATATAAAACACCGCTTAAGTCCATACTTACATTTTTCATATCATTAGTCAACGCTAATAACTTATTTATATAATTTTTTTCGCCGCAGTACCCTTTAATAATTAATTGAACATTTTCAATGTCTTTTATAGCCGAAATAATTAGATCTGTGCATCTTTGCCCTGTTATTTTACCGCCTAAAAATATTTTAAATTCATTATCCTCTTTATTTTTTCTATTTTTCCAAAATAAGCTCTCTTCAGGAGCATTATTTATTGTTATAATCTTATTTTTAATGTTTTGACCAATTTGATAAATTCTGGAATCATCAGCAATTATGATGACGTCAGCAAACTTCATTGTAAAGTTATCCAGGTTCGAAATGAGTGGTCTTAAAAATCCTTCCATTACATCACCATAAAAATCAAAAATATCATATACAACTGGTTTTCGCTTTATTTTAGCAACTATAATGGAAAAGAGATATGTATCAAAATTAACCGCATGCAAAACATCCCATTTCATAACTAATAGCCAAAATAAAAGAAAAATCCACCAAACAGGAAAATAGAACAATGTTTTAACATGACCCACTGGAACATCTAATTTCAAACTTTTTACTTCTACATCATCATCTAAAATAAAAGGCCAGCTTCTCTCCCAAATAATAAGACTGACTTTATATCCACTTTTCTTAAGACTCTCTAGTTCCTTTTTTAAACGGGTATCTGGATAAGATATTGCCATTAAAATTTTATTTTCTTTCGGGGTACTCCTTTTAATTCCATGAATATCTTTAAAGTCATGTACCCCCTCAGAGGGCATTGCCTCCAAATCACAGCCAATATTTTTTTTAATAATTACCTGATCTTGATTTTCCATCTTTGGTGGTTTTTGCATCATGATATTACCAATTTTTAGTTGTGCCCCATAGAAGATTATAATAAAATTTAAGACAAATTTTTACCATTATGTTCTTAAATAACCTGCCACAGTGCTAGAATAATAAACTATCTCATAAAAAAGGAATGATAGGGTTAAAAATGGATTTTTCACAAATTTTTTCCAGTTAATAAGAAATGATGTTCTAATGGGGGAAACCTGAACTAATCCCCTAGATTTGTTCTCTTTCAAAAATTCTTTCATTGTCTGGCCGTAATAGTACTGTTTTGATATGACTTCCTTCAGAGTCCTGGGTTCGCCTAAATGCAAACCTTCAGCTTCTACAAAACCGATTTTATAATTTCGAGTTTTTATTCGGTTTTGTATGTCATAATCTTCGCCAAAAATCATATTTTCGTTGCATCCACCTATCTCCTCAAACACTTTTTTCTTATAAAACCTGGAAACATTCCTGCTGGAATCATATTTATAACAATCTTTTTCAAATTTCCTAATTTTAGCCCAGAAGCTTATGCTTGGATCCGGACCCCAATAAGTTGATACTGCATCACAACCACCGTTTTCACATTTTTCCACACATTCTTGAACCACATTACTGGATAAAACTACATCAGAGTCTAATCTATAAATATATTCTCCTTTAGACATTTCTACACCAATATTGGTTTGTTTTGACCTGTTTTTGATATTACCTTCACTCACATTAACATCCCATTTATTAGCTATTTCAACTGTCCTGTCATCCGATCCCGCATCAACTATTATAACCTCAATGTTGCCGTAGGTCTGATTTTTAATACCATTTAAACATTTTTCAATGGTTTTTTCTGAATTTAGGGAAGGTATAACAATCGATACCAGCGGATCAGTGGAAATTTTTTCTTTTTTCATTTACATACTCCCAATCCAATGTATAATATCCATTCAAACATGATTTAGAAATTTTAGTAAGTTTAAAGGATCATATAAAAGTATAATACCTGGATCATACATATAACAAGGAATATTTACAGAACAATATAAATCCAGATGATCATACTCTTTTTCGCTCATAATCCATCTCCAAAGTTGTGATTAATTCATTATCTTCCTGAGAAATTTGCTTGAAAAGGGAAATGTAATTTTCGGTGATCTTATCCCATGAGTAATCATTTAACACGCGCTGATAGACTTCATTCTTAAGATATTGACATGTTTCAGGATAGTTATATACGAGTTCAAGTTTTCTTGCAAGCTCAGAACTGTTTTTAAAATAAAATGCAGATTTCCCACAAACTTCACGGTTAAATGGATTATCATGGGCTATAATTATATTACGAGAAACTGCTGCCTCTAAAAGGGAAGGATTAGTTCCCCCAACCGAATGACCGTGAATATAAGCCCTACAATTCTGCCTGAGCATGTTTAAAAATTTTTGATCATAGATTGACCCCATAAATATTACATCCGAGGGCATATCGACAGTTATAGACTCAATTTTTTCCCGATATTGGGAACTGGTGAAATCCCCCACTACCAAAAGAGGGATGCTATCATTCATCTGGGAAAAAGCCTCAATTATGGTTTGAATATTGTTTTCGGGCTCCATACGGGCTACTACCAAAAAATAATTCCCAGGAGTTATTTTCAAGGAAGTATACCTTTTAATCTGCTCTTTAAAGTCGTTGTCCCTGACAATACGGCCATACGTGTCGATCCCATATGAAATATAAACTGTTTTGTCCAGATATTTTTTATTTACATAATTTTTCATCTCTTGAGAATCGACAATTATTTTATGCGCGAATATGGTGGCCATAATATGATTTAATTTCAGAAGCCATCTCTCCAATAGATTGAACTTACTCCTCTTCCACATGACTCCATCTATGTTTACAATAAGCTTTGACTTCCTACTGAGAATCAACGGAATGAAAAAAAACATACCTACTTCTATACCCAGGAAGTAAATCAGTTCATGTTTTCGGCTTAATTTTATCAGAAAGTATATATCCGAAAGATTCTCATAAAATTTCCTTAAAAAATAATTTTCAGGTGGTTTTATTGGAAAGTATTCCAGTGCTGCGCCCTTATAACTATTTTTACGTGAGTGATGGGATTCATATTCACAGCTTACCGAAACTTCATATCCTCTTTCTACCAGATTTTCAGTTAATCCCTGTGCAAATGTTTCAAATCCCCCATATTTGGCAGGTATACCTCTTGAACCTACAATTGCAATTTTCATATTGGCACCTATTTTAAAACGATATTATACCCCAGTTAACTCCTGTAAAATAATAACGTCCTGAATATTCTCCATCCATCCTTTACTGAGTTCAATTTTGGTTCATCTATCCTACAGTTGTAATTAATAGGGACTTCAAAAACTCTAAAATTCACTTTAGAAACTTTTGCAAGCATTTCAGCCTCCAATTCAAATCCATTAGAATCTATACCTGTTTGCAACAGATATTCTATAACTTTTCTTTTAAAAGCCCAGTATCCAGTACAGACATCTGATATGTTAATATAAAATAAACTTGCAACGAAACTCAGGATATGATTACCAACTAAATTAAGTTTACTAATAGAACCATCTTTTCTTTCACCATTCAACCGAGACCCGAGAACTAAATCTGCTTTATCTTCTACTAACCGTTTTATAAGATTTGAAGCATCTTTAGGATCATATGTATTATCTGCATCCATCATTACAACATAATCCGAATTAACTTTTTCAAAACCTTTTCTTATTGCATTACCTTTTCCCTGCTTTTTTTCGTTAATTACTGTTACACCAGCTTTCTTTGCAATTTCCGGAGTTTTATCCTCCGAATTATTATCAACTACTAATATTTTTGAATTTGGATATAATATCTTGATATTATTCAAAAGAGTCCCAATTGATTTTTCTTCATTATATGCAGGAATTAAAAATGTTACATCTTCCATTACGTTCTCCCCTTATTTTTGAAATTTCGTATTACTCCATTCATCGAATTTCTATAATTCCTTGAACGCTTTTTTAATCCTCCACACTTTCAAATAACAATATATCCAAGGGAATCTCATTTGATCACCTGTTTTACCTCTGTTTCATTGTTAAATTCTGCGATTCTTTCAATACTACCGCTATTTATTTATAAAATAGCAGCATACTCATTTTAACCGTTTAAACTCCAGCAAATTACTTTAGCAAATTCCCTTATTTTTCAATGAATGAAAATAATCTTATTTTTGAAGTTCATACAAGGTACACAATTAACGTCATAATATACATTAAGCATATTTAGCGCATTTAACGCAGGATATAGCTCCATATTATCTGATATAAATTTTAATATCTTTGAAACATCTATTTGGAGAGTATCATCAGCCACAGCCCAACAAAAGGAATTTAAAATCATGTTTATGTATTCTTCAAGCAATTTACCGCATTTAACATTTAAAAATTGGACAATTACAACAGGAAAGTGGTATAAATTGCAAAAATAGTTATTACAAAGTCCAGCAAGCATTTTAGTAATATAATAATAAATATGAAATTTATGAGCTTTTGTTACCATTTCCGAGTTTAATTCAGATAATCCAGAAGAAAGATTAGTTATTATATAATCATTTACTTTTAGTATTAACATAGCTTCATTTTTATTTAATATATTCATGGGATTCCTTCTCCAGATAGTCTGAAATATACTATAAATTTTGAACTGTACATTTTATTGATAATAATATTCTTATTATAAGTACTATTTAATACTAACTATTATTATATTAATAAAAAAAAGGATAGGTGAACTTTAACCACCAAATGATGAAAATTGATAATTTACCTGTTATAAATTAAAGATAGTAATAAAAACCCAAAAAATATCCATTAAAAAATGAATAATGTTTATAAAAACAGGATTTATGAATTAATTAAAAAACAGATGAAAAAAAGCGCAGTATTGAATTATATAAGGCAATAAAACTGATTATGAGAATTGATATCAAAAATTAAGGACATCATAAAAAAATAGTTTTAAAATATACATACTCCACTTTATTAACAAAATTTCACTGTTTGCAGTAGATTTCAAAATGGTAATAAACTATTTTAATATATTATAAAAATTATTGTAAACATTACAATAAATTCGTTCATCTAGAGAATTCTAGAAGACATTGAAAGGCAAATATAATCCAATAAATTATTAATTTAACAGTTCAATTTAAGGAACATTAGAATGACAATATTAATTTATCGTTTATATAATGCTTCTTAAAAAGGTAAAAATCAATAATGGATTTTTTTTGTTGTATTAACTCTCCAGATATAACATTAATACATATAACATCATCATAAGGAGTAACCATTAATAATATTATATATTTACCATGTTAAAAGGTTTCTACTCCTTTTTAAACTGTAAATCAACATGTAAAAAAATTAAAAATTAAAGAATAAGTAATGCCAGATCATCGAAAATATAAAATAACTTAAAAATGGTACTAGTTCTATAATAAATACAGTGTAATATTTAATAATTTTATTAGTACATATAACAGTTTTTACAGTTTTATTATTTTTAAGAGTGTTAACCTCAATTAATTTAGATTTATGTGTCCTATTAATACAATTTTATTAAAGAGATATGTTAATAGAATTTTTAAACTTATTCATACATTTTGAACAATTCTAAAATATAAATAAAATATTCTGATAGTACCAAATTAATACCAAACTTTATAAGGAAGTAATAATAAATAAATGTATTGTAATAACGGAGGTGTTATATGATATCGACCGTAACAACCACCACGACAGCAGTGACCTTAACACAGGTCATGACTTACAGTATAATAGCAGTGATAGCACTAATAACATTTCTAGCATTTAAAGAAATTCTAAGCACAGAAGTACGCAAAAATGAACGAATACAAACATTTATCGAAGGAGCCAACGTTGCAATAGTTCCATTGCTGATGGTATTTGTATCTGTTGTAGGCTACAAAGTGGTGACAGTTATTTAGGAGGTATTTTGGATGGATAAAAAAATCGTATTAGCCATAATCCTAATGGTTGCCGTAGTAATGGGAGGAATTGCATATGCAAATATTCCTCAAACTGGATCCCAACAAAATACAGCCGTCTCTGGAAACGCCACTAATGTCGAATTTCAAAACAATGCAACAACATGGAAACACGTAGTAGCTGCATTTGACATAACCAAAACCGATGGAAGTAAGAAAAAAATCTACTCTGACTTATGGATTAAACCAAGAGGAACTGCAAATGTAGATTTAAGCCGTGCCTTAGGCTATGGAAATCAACCACTCCCCAAAGGAACTAAAATAAAAATGAATACATACAAAGACCCTAATGTCCCTGTTTCCCAACTCCCTAATGGAATTACAGATAGTAGAATAACCACAACCGCAGATCCAACCTTAGGGGGGCAATTTTTAGCCTCAATCACAGCAATAAGTAGTTCAAGAAAGATCATAACCAGCAGTACATCACTCATTATAAAAGTGAAAATTATCATTATAAAAGTGATAATATCAGGACCACTGTGTGTAAACACTGGAGGATCAACTATTACGCTACCATCGAACGGAAACAGCCAGATAATCCAAGGATCATGGCTACGTCTTCTCATTTAGACCAGAACATGAAATAACTAAAATGTAAAAAACCAAACCAGATAAATAATAAATTTATCTCAATAGATTGTTAATCTCCTCAAACATTACCAAAAACTCTTAAAATTAAAGATTCTTTACATTTATTCAATTAAAATACATATAAACAAGCAAAAACTCTTATTTTTGCTTTAAAAATCCCAAATTTCTAAATAATTAACGGTAAAAATCTTTGATTTTTGCGGTTGTAAACATAGTTTACAAATTTTAATGTTTGAGGCTTGTTTTATTCAAAGCCAAAGCTGGAAAAATAAGAATTTAAAATTATATACTCGAGTGATATAATGACAGAAAAAAGAAAACTATACATATTCACTGCAGTTATTATATCTGGAATTTTAGTTTTTGGAATTGCAAGCAGTGCCATTGAAGGTTTTTTATTTGACCAAATACCCTACAACTACACGTCTTATCTTTCAATACCCTCAAACTCCCCTGATGCTGCTTCTATCGATGGCTATTATAAATTATACGGAAAGGGGCGTAATTTTAATTTCCACATAGTCCTTCCAGGAGCTGAAGGCCAGGAAAGTCCCCTTGATTATACAGCAGATGGGCTTAACGGTACTGGTAAAATAAATGATATAAGCATAACTTACGGCACTATTACATCACTTTTATCAGGTAATTTTAAAAATGCCCTTTTCAACACTAAAATCAATGGTAATTACACCATGGCATGTGCCGCATGGACAGGTTACGGTAAATTCACAAATAACGGCCAAAATTTCCTGGGAAACTTCAAAATAGACGGAGTAATGACAGACTGGGAAGGAACATTCCAGTTAGTTCCTGAAAATAATCAAATAAGCTTAAAAACAGACTATATATTCTATCCACACGACAACAAAACTTCAAATAACATTAAAGAAGTTAAAAAAATCTATTATCTGTAGCTAACTTTGTTCCTTAAATGAACAATATTTACAAAAAAAGAAATTTAAAGAGAAATTAAAACGCTTCAATTTCTCAATATTTATTTTTAAAAACTATTTTTCTTCAATATCCATTACATCTGGCTCTAGGCCCAAATTAGACTCTACATCAACTACCTGCATTTTATGCACATAATTGGCTCCACGGAGCCCGGATAATACAGCCCCTATAGCACAGAATGCTGCACCTATATAAAATGACATTCTAAGAGCAGGCATAAATGCCTCTGCAAGTGTTTGTGGGAACCATGTAGTGCCTGTAAGTATCGTCAAAGTACTTTGAGGTATGGAAGATACAAACTGAGTTGGCAATGCGCTGAGTATTGTGCTTACAGGGTTAAAACCCAGGAATGCTGAAAACAGAGCACCTGTCGGTGGAATGCTGCTTAAAACTGGAGCTAGCTGTACTGCACCAATACTTGCCAGTGAAGATGTCATAGCACCAGGGAACTTCTGAGTGATTCCTACAATAACTATGGTGAAGAACATAGCCATACTTGCAGTAAATGCAGTCATTATTACCGTTGTTATCATACCTGAGGCAACTCCCCTGTCTTTTGGTGATACAGAATTCATTATGGATGCAGTGTTTGGTGAACTAAACATTCCCTGTCCTATACCCATCATGAATATTGCTGCGCCAAATTCAAGGTAACCGAAGTCATATGGAAGTGCTGCAAGTACCAAAAATGCAGCTGCTGAAATAACCATTCCAAAAGTTGCAATCCACCTTGGGCCGTATTTATCAGAGAGCATTCCAGAAATAGGCCCCATTACTACAACTCCCAAAGTAAGAGGCAGCATGTACACACCAGCCCAAAACGGAGTTGATTCATAGCTGTAGCCATGAAGAGGCAGCCAAATACCCTGTAAAAGGATAATCAACATGAACATCATTCCTCCTCTACCCATAGCATTCAGGAAACCAGCTATATTAGCATAGCTGAACATCTTTATTTTGAAGAGGTCCATTCTAAACATTGGGTTTTCTGCACGGTTTTCAATGAATGGGAACACCGCAAGCAGTGCAAATCCTATAATCATTGATACAATTACCCATGGATTATGCCAGCCCATAGCGTCATTACCATAAGGCATTAAACCATAGGTTATTCCAAGTAATATGCTTGTTATTGAGGCAACAAAGACTATATTACCTACAATATCGATTTTTGTATTTGGATCCCTGTATGATATCTCCTTAAGTTTAAGGAACGACCAGATGGTACCCAATAGTCCAAAGGGCACGCTGACCAGGAAAACAAATCTCCAGTCATATATTGCAAGAATACCGCCAAGCAGCAGCCCAATAAACTGTCCTGACATGAATGCAACCATGTTGATACCCAATGCTTTACCTCTCTCGCTGACAGGGAAGGCATCAGTTAATAATGCTGAACCATTCGCCATTAAGAATGCAGCGCCTATTGCCTGAATAATCCTGAATGCAATAATTTCTATAGCGCCAATGTCACCTGTTCCTGGAGTTAAATAGAGAAGGATAGAACCAACTGTAAATATTAAAAATCCAATCTTAAACAGCTTTACCCTACCATAAATATCCGACAAACGCCCGAAACCAAGCATTAATGTTGCTGTTACCAGACTGTATCCCATCAGTATCCACAGGAGATACTGGAATGAATTGAGGGGGTCAATATGAATACCATTGAAAATGGCAGGTAATGAAATTAAAGTTATACTTCCATTAATTGAGCTCATTAACCCTGACATTATAACGTTGATCATTACGACCCATTTATAATCAAGCCCACGTTTTTTTCCTATACTTTTGCCTGAAACTGTACTGTTCAACTGATCACCTGTTAATTAAATGAAATAGCATTCTCTCTGGAGCTAATATTTATTTAAAATACGTTGAGATGCTGTATTACGTAAAATTAAGTTTAATACGTTTTATTTAAATGTTGATTTATTATTAAAATAAAATTTTAAAATTATAACCTATTCATCTTTTTTATTATCTATATCTCCATAATCTTTATTTTCAACTATTTGAAGGGCGATATCTTTCATTGTATCTGCTTTTGCAAGCAAATCTTCCGCTTTCATAATTAAGATTCCTTTGCCTTCAAGTCCCCGCACAACTAGAGTATCTCCGCTTTGTATATCGAATAATTCCCTAATACATTTGGGAATTACGATTTGACCCCGTTCACCTACTTTAGCCGTGCTGAGAACACATTTTCTGTTACTTTTATGATTCATTTTTAACCACTTGAAAATTCATGTAAATCATATTTATCGTACTTATCACATTTATGCGATAGATTATATTTAAATGTATTGAAGTGAAGATCATATAGATCAATCTATGTACTTCAAATAAAAATATCCTATAACTAATTAGAACTTATAAAGCAAATACAATTACTAAATATTAAAAAAAAGCCGTTTAAAATAATATTTTACTTAAACAGCGAATTTTTACCTATTAAAAATGGTTTTAAAGACATACTATGTTTTATTTAAAATGACAGTATGTCCCATTCAATTATTATCCAGATCCATTATAAATCCTTAAAATAAAATTTTACAGTCATATCTAAAAACAGAACCGATAAAGTACCATAATACTAAAATAACAATTAAGGCTCTGTTTAAAAAATTGTTTTTATTGCTATATAAATCTATCGGCTGTCCGATACTTGTAAAATTAACCTGAAAATTTGAGGTCATTTTATTTTTTTTCAAGTTAATTTAGCCTTAATTATGTTAATAATGAAATATAATACCTAAAAACCATTATAAATACCGTTTTCATTAAGTAAAACTGCATATCCAAATTATATATCCTAAATTTTATGATCCCTAAATATTTAATTTCCAAAGGTTAATCCCCATTATAAAACCGTATTTTCCTATCATTCATCTAGAAGTAAATATTTATAGTTTACAAACCAAATATAATACTGACTCAAAAAATGAGGCCGATAAAATGCATGATAGAAGATATAGAAAAAGGACTATTTTAGATAGGAAAGGTTTAATTGAAAGAATGCTTGAAGACACATCCCGAACAATTGACAGTATGAAGCAGGACCTTGAAAGGTCAGTTGTTGATTACACATTCGTCCCAGGGAAGGATATAATTGAAACTGACGAAAGTGTAATTGTACATGTGGACCTGCCAGGCATCAATAAAGAAGATATCGAATTAAACCTGACTGAAACCAAATTGAAAGTTAAAGCAGACTTCAATATTGAACTTGAAGTGGAACATGGAAATTATATAACCCTCCATGATAGGAAATCTGGTGTCATGAGGAGGACTGTGAGGTTCCCTAAAAAGGTGATACCTAATGAAGCGGAAGCTACTTTTGAACATGGTGTTTTAACTGTTGAAGCTCCAAAATTAGAAAAAGAAGAAAGTTTCAGCGTGAAAATTAAATAACAAAAGAATTTTATTTAATTTTACTATTTTTTATTTAGAGATCAAATTCTAGAACATAAAAATTACTATTATTAAAAATAATATAATCACTCCTATTTCTTAATTAACTATCCAAAACTTAATCATTATTTCCCATTAATTCATATTATGCGATTAATTCCCAAAATGTACATAAATGACATGACCAGTATACATGTGGCTGTCTATTTATGGTAATTTCTCAATAGATCTAATTTGGATATCTGGATTTGAAAGGGAGATATTTATTTCGTTATATTACTGTATAGCGAACTATGTGGAAAATACATTAAAAAAAGATTTTTTTTGAAAATCCTAATTCCAGAAAGGATATTATACACATATGCTAAAATAGTAATAACTATTAACCATGAAAATCAATTAGTAGTTATGGATCTTAAACGGACTGCCTCAGTGTCATTATTAGCATTTATTTTACTGGGTTTGTGTCTCTATTACCATAATTATTATGATGATAACCTGAAATATCCATCTACAGAAGCCATTGAATCACATTACCCTGAAGGCTCGCTGGTATACATCACTGGAAGTGTAACCAAGCCTACTAAAAATGGGTTCAATCTTAGAGACGGCAATAACCTGGATATAGTTTACAATGTAACATCCAACAAAAAGGTTCAACCAATAGATTATATACAGCTGCTCGGGATACTGGGACACAATTATACTATTAACAGCACTGAAATATATGCTGAAACAAACCAGGGTTATGAATTTATAATATTCAGGTCTGCACTTGCTTTAATTGTCTTTATTTTAATATTTTTATGGTACTGGAAGTTTGACTTTAAACGGATTGAATTCATCAGGAGGCAGTAAAATGCCGGACTGGATTACACACCTGCTGGCTGCATGGATGATCTGCACGATCCTGAGCTTTAAATACAAGCAGATTAACCCTGCTTATACTGTGGTGTGCATGGCAGGGGCTCTCATACCTGACCTGTTCAAAGTGGTGATACCCCTGGGATTTATGGGCTTTAAAATGGAAAATTATTTAATGCCAGTTCACCTGCCAATAGGTTCCCTGATCATTGCATGCATATTCACCCTCTTTTTTAAGGAAAATAGAAAATTAGTCCTGTCGCTTCTGGTGCTGGGGGTTATGACCCATTACGCACTTGACCTACTCCTAATTAATTTAGGCGGAGGTATGGCACTGCTGTTCCCCTTGTCATGGACTAAATGGACCCTTAACATTATACCCGACGATGATTTAAATATCACCATACTTGCAGTAGGGCTTACCATGGTTGTTTATGTTGTTAGTTCCTGGGTTAGAAGAAGGAGTGGTTCAGGTAAAATTTAATCACTTTTTCAATTCAAATTCTGATTTCTGTGTTTGAATAAATTTGTTATACAATTGAATACAATTTTTGTTCACTTTGAAAATATTCACCCTCCCCCTTAAAGAGAAAAAAAAATAGTGTCGGAAATAGCCGCCCACCCCTACGTGTTTTATCTGCTTTTAACTAATAATAGAGGATGTATAACCAGGTTATCCCCCTTTCATGGGAAAAATGAGCATGCCATACATGAATGATTTAAATATTACAGTGCTTGTAATATGGCTCAGTGCATTTGTTTACTTTGTTTGTCGGATTTAAAAAGAGGAATAATTGGGAATAAAGCATTAACTATAAAATAGGGCATTAAATACAGAACTGGACTTATAGATTTATTAATTGTATTTTATATTAGGGGCATGATAAAGAATTGAAGGAAATTTTCACATAAAATAGAAATATTTATTATGATAATCTACCAATTTAGTATTATGGAATTAATAAACAATAAAATTCCAAAACGGTTTATGTCTTTAGACATTGCACGGGGAATTGCAGTCCTTTTAATGGTAGAAGCCCATATTAGATTTATTGTGCCAGTTTTATCACAATGGGCATATTTATTTGCAGCACCCTCATTTATTTTCATATCAGGGGTAAGTTATCAATTATTAATTCAGTCAAGGCAAAATAAAGTAAGATCCTCCATTTACTTAGAAGTATTATGGAGAGCTGTATTATTATTTTTATTAACAGCTTCAGTGACGTTAATAGGGAATCTATTCCTTTCTAGAGATGTATCTATATTTATTGGTGATATTTTTCTAATAATAGCAGTTGGTTATATTATAGGGCTACTTATTAAAAATAGTATCAAGCTGAAAGTGATTACAATCCTCCTAATTTATTTATTGACATTTATAATTACCAGTTACCATATCCAGTCTTTATTATTTTTGACTGGAAGTATACAAATATTACCTGGAGTTTGTTATTTCATTGTTGGCCAAATTGCATTTGAAGCCTACAAAAACAAGAATTTAAATTTAAAAACCAGTAACAAATTTTTAGCATATGCAGCAGTATTTATAGCAGTAAATTTGGGGATATTATATTTAATTCCATATAATTTTACAATTCAAGGGCGTGATTTTTTCCTAGAGTTTTTAACCATATCAAGCATTATGACTTTTATTACATTCTTACTTTTAAGGACCATAGATATTGAAAACAGGTTTAATAAAATATTTAAACCCGTAAGAAACCTGGGAAGAATATCTTTAACAGGGTATTATGTTTCTTATGTTAGTTTTGTTGTAACAGGTTTTTTTATTTTAAAAACAAATCCCATCATCCTCAATCTGAGTTTTTTCATTTTTGCAGTAATAGCTTTAATATTACTTGAAAAACTATGGCGACCACATAAATATATTTTAGGCTTTGAATGGCTTTTAAGAAGAGGGACAAATATGGGAGTAAGATTTACAGAAAAAATAGGGAAAATTCAACTTCAGGTAAAAAATAGGAGAGTTTAGGTCTTCATGAACACTAATGAAATAACAGCTTCTTTCCATTTAAAAGAGCACCCTCTTACATAAATAACAATTGAGTTTACAAAAGTTATAAAGGATCTAAAACATAACCCAAAAGTTTCACCACAAGATGAATAAAAAAACCGTTCAATAAGTGAAATGGTATTTCATTACCCCCCCCCAAATTTTCAGTTTCGATGGTTTCTACAGAGCCAAAATATTATACTGAGAAAAATGACGTTTATAACTTAAAAATATTATATTAAAAAACTGAAGGCACAGCAAAGTTTCTGGAAGAACAATTTAGCAAGAATATAAAAGACCGGCATTCGTTTATGGTATATTTTCATCTGGAATAATGTAATAATTGATATAAACATTTTTCTGGTTGGACATGCATGCAGAGAACCTCTTTATGCTATTTCATCTCCATAGGCCCCATTGTAACTGCCTCATTTTTCACATTGTTTTTTTAATAAAAAATCAATTTTATCACTTTTAGAGAGGAGTTAAAACCCATTACGCTATTTACATGCTCATTATTAATTTAAACCGAAGCATAGTTATGTTACCCCCATTTTGGATGAATGGGCAGTTAATATTGTACATGATGAATGAGTACTATATCACCTCGCTTGCCGTGGGTCCTGCTGTGGTGGTTTATTTTATTTCATCGGTTTAAAGAAATGATAAGCTTAAAATTTAATATATTTTATTTTTAGGGCTAAATTCAATACTTTAAGCTTTTAAATGTTTAATTTATAAATAAATGGATTAAATATTTTTAAATTAATTTTTATAACTTTTAAAACCATAAATTGCTAAAATATTTGAATAAATTCACTTTTAAACGCATTATTATTGGTGTAAAATATATTTAAGAAGAATAAGTACAAATAGTAGAATTATACTCTTTTAAAGATGAATTTATAATTTATTATGAAATTAAATAAATTTATGAAGAGATATAGATTAAATATTATATAGGTGGACCACTAAAGTGATATCATAATTACATAAACTCACAAATCACTTTTAATTACATTTAGATGGGATAACATGAACAAACTTTTCCAGAAGGACATAATATTCGTGATTTTACTTGCCCTTATTCCATTAATACTCACTTTAATTAAGGGTTCAGGTAAATATATTGAAGTAGTAATCCCCTTTGTTGTTCTTATGTTCTTTTTACCAGGGTATGCTATCTTTAGAGCAGCATATCCTAAAAAAACAGGGTATGCGGCAAAAATTGTAGTAGGTATTGTGCTGAGCATTGTCATACTGGCCTTACTGACTTCAACTACAAATCCCAACAAAATTCACATGAAATCATTGATACAGACACTCGCTGAAATCACACTATTTTTTGCAGTTGTTGCATACATACGTGAATTTTCAGGTTTTAAAAATAAAGAAAACAGATATATTACATGTAAAAGCTGCGGCGGCTATTATAAACTTAAAGAAGATGAATCACTAGATGATTTTGGGGCCTGCAGGTGCGGCGGCGAGTTAAAATATGCACCTAAATATTTTAAACCTGAAAAATAATTATATCCTCTAATTCTGATTACTAATTCTGTACTTTAAATTATATCAGTTATAGCAATATTTCACAGTGCTTCAAAAAACATAAGCTTGAAAGATCTATATTCACAAAACTTTAATTCATATATTATTTTTTAAATGCATAAATTAATTTAAATAGATATATTTTAGATTTAAAGTAGTATACATGAAATCACAGTTATTTAAATGATTTAATTTTATTTATATTGACTATAATCACTTAATTTATTATTAATATTTGTCTTAAACTACTTTATTAAAAATAGATGCCCTAAAATTTCAATAATATATTTATATACATTATTAATCTTCTAATTTTTATGATTAATTTTAATATAGCTCATATTTATGGTTTTTTGTGAAATATGTCACCAAAATTATCAAAAAGCTTTTATAGTCAATAATTCTAACAATTAATATGTTAAAAATAATTTTTTACTATCACTTTTCATTACAAAAGGTATAAAGGAGGTGAAAAAGTGAGAAAATATATATTTTTGGGACTAATGTGCATTGTATCTCTTTTTTTATGCGGAAGTGCAGCTGCTGCCGATACACCTACAGCCGATTTTTCTTCAAACGTGACAAGCGGCACAGCACCGTTAAGCGTGCAGTTTACTGACCAATCCACAGGAAGCCCAACAAGTTATGCATGGGACTTCGGAGACGGTACCACCTCAACAGAACAGAACCCCAAACACACTTACAAAACATCAGGGACATACACTGTAACCCAAACCGTTACCAATGACGCGGGAACTGATGATGAAATAAAAACAGATTATATAACTGTAAAAGAAAAAGCGGATCTAAACGTTTCTTCTGTTAGCGGTCCCACCAATGGAACAAAAGGTAAACAAATTTCAATAAGCAGTACCATAAAAAACCAGGGAGGATCTACAGCAAGTAATTTCGTTGTAAGGTATTTACTTTCAACTGATGCCAAATTTGGTGGAGATTACTGGCTTGGAGACGTGACTATAAACAGTTTAGATGCTGGAGCAAGTCTTACATCAACAAACACATTCACAATACCTAGAACAGCGACAGAATATACTTCTAAAGTATTGTATGCTGGAAATTACTATATATTATGTTACATTGACAGAACCAACACAGTAGATGAATATAACGAATTAAACAATATATTAACTTCAACAGAGACAATAAAAATAACAAATGCACCAGATTTAACAGTTACTTCTGTTAGTGGACCATCTACTGGAGTAAAAGGTAAACAGATTTCAATAGACAGCACCATAAAAAATCAGGGAGACTCAATAGCAACTAATTTCGTTGTAAGGTATTTACTTTCAACTGATACCAAATTTGGAAATGATTACTGGCTCGGAGACGTAACAATAGGCAGTATAACTAATGGAACAAGTCTTACATCAACAAACACATTCACAATACCTACAACAGCAACAGCCTATACTCCTAAAGTATTGTATGCTGGAAATTACTATATCTTATGCTACATTGACAGATACAACGTTGAAGATGAAATTGATGAATCAAATAATATATTAGCTTCAACAAAAACAGTAACAATAACAGAAGCACCAGATTTAATAGTTAATTCTGTTAGTGAATCTACTACTAATACAAAGAGTGAAGAAACTTCAATGAGTAAAGGCGATGAAATTTCAGTAGACAACACTATAAAAAATCAGGGAGGCGCAGCAGCAACTAATTTCGTTGTAAGGTATTTACTTTCAACTGATACCAAATTTGGAAATGATTACTGGCTCGGAGACATAACAATTGACAGTCTGGCTGCTGGAGAAAGTCTTACATTAACAAACACATTCACAATACCTACAACAGCAACAGAATATACTTCCAAAGTGATACCTGCAGGAAATTATTACATACTATGTTACATCGACAGATACAACACCATAGATGAATACAATGAATTAAATAATGTATTAGCAACAGTAGGAACAATAACTATAACATAAAACATCTCTTTTTTTAATTTTTTTGAATTAATTATATTTCAATATATCCAAAAAAAATAATTTACTATATTCCTTTATTGAAATATATAACTTTTAGTATAGCGCTTATCCCACAAAATTCAGTGTGCAATTAATCACAGGCAATGAATAAACTGAAAGTTAGTGAAAAGTTTTTATATGATTAAATTAAATCATATACAATAATCTAGTTACATGTGACAGCATGAATAAGCTCAAAACTGAATTTAAAGATATTCTCAACAAAATTACAGGGAACGACAAAAAAAGTTTGAAGGGTAAATTAACTTATGGTTTTTTCTGGAACTTTATAAGTGCAGTGGCTTCTCAAGGATTTCCTTTAATTGCCACCATTATAACTGCAAGATTGTTAGGAACTTACGGATACGGCCAATTAGGGATGATAACCAGTACAATAGTTCTATTTTCAACATTTGCAGGTCTTGGACTTGGAACAACAGCCACAAAATACATAGCACAGCTTCATCATACAGATCCTGAGCGAACTGGGCGTATCATGGGACTTACAAATCTTTTCGGATTAATCTCGGGGGCTTCAATGAGTATAATACTTTTCATAATTGCTCCCTGGCTTGCAGCAAATATGTTAGCAGCACCAGAGTTAACAACTGGATTACATATAGTATCTCTTTTATTACTATTTAATACATTATTAGGTATTCAATCAGGTACAATAGCTGGTTTTGGAGCCTTTAAAAATCTTGCCAGAATTGCAATAATACAGGGAATAATAGCCTCCGTTTTAACAATAACAGGAGTCTATTTCTTTGGATTAACAGGTGCAATTACCGCATTAGTCATAAACAGTGCTGTAAATCTAATTTTATACAGGATTAGCATAAGAAATCTTATTAAAGAATTTAAAATCAAAGTTAATTATTTAAAATCATGGAAAGAAAAAGATACTATCTGGGAATTATCACTACCTACCATGCTTTCACAAGTTATGGTTGGTCCAGTTGTATGGATTGCAAATGTTATAATTATAAATAATCCGGGTGGTTACGCCCAATTAGGGCTCTTTAATGCTGCAAATCAATGGAAATCTGTATTAAACTTTTTACCTGTAGTTATAGGAGGAGTACTGCTCCCCCTGGTTTCAGCCAATATTAATAAAGAAAATAAAGCATTAGAAACCGTTAATGTGTTTGCAAGCTGGATTGTTGTCATAATAATTGCTTTACCTTTAATTTCATTTCCAGAAATTATAGCATTTTTTTACGGACAGGATTATTCTTCAATAATATTTTTACAGTCAATATCCCTAATGATGTTAGTAAGCTGTATAACATCATATAAAGAAGGAATTGGGCGTAAATTAATTGCAAAAAATCTCATGTGGTGGGGATTTTTAAGTAATATGATCTGGGGAATATTATTTATTGTTTTTGTCATGTTATTTAAAAATCTTGGATCTTTAGGTTTATCTTTATCCTATTTTATTTCTTATGCAGTAAATACCGTAATTTTCGTGCCATTCTATCTTTCAAGAAAATTAGTCCCTGCAAATTTGTTAATATCCTTAGAAGTTTTTCTTATATGGCTTGTTCTGGTTATTGAAACTATTATGACTCTTTTAAACGTTAACATATTGATAAGACTTATAAGTTTAATTATTTCAATTATAATCTTAATATCATCATTTTATAGAATATGGAATTCAAATCTAAAATCTTAGCTGGGGAATCAACTGGTGTTAATATGAACGTAACAGATCTTACGGTTAAAAATGATTACTGCATTGGTTGTGGAGTCTGTGCAGGTGTATGTCCATCAAACAATCTCTATATAGATTGGTCACCTCGAGGGGAGCTAATTCCCCATACAAATAATCTTTGTAATGATAAATGCTCTATTTGTCTTGATATTTGCCCATTTAACAATCACAAAATTAATCAAGACGCTATTACTAATTCATTGTTTTCTAAAACCCGTAATATAAAATATAATGAGTATACAGGCTACTATCTAAATTGTTATGTTGGTTTTAGAAAAGATACTGTAAAAAGATTAAAAAGTGCTTCAGGAGGGTTAGCTACTTCATTTTTAGCTTCATTAATTAAGGAAAATATTGTAGATAGAATTATTGCAGTTGGGATCTCTGAAGATAATAACAGGATGTTTAATTTTAAAATTTTAAATAATTCTAATGAAGTATATTCTTGCGCAGGATCTGCTTATTATCCTGTTGAAATTTCAAGGATTTTAAAGGAGATTATTAAAGAAAAAGAAGAATTTGAATATGCAGTTATCGCATTACCCTGTGTAGCTTATGCTTTAAGGTTGGCAATAGATAAAATACCCAAACTTAAAAAGAAAATCAAAATTATTGCATCATTAACGTGCGGACAGCTTCAAAACCGTTTTTGCACAGAATTATTATCATTAGAATCTGGAATTAAAGTTAATGAACTTGCAAAAATGAATTTCAGACAGAAATCAGAAAATAATTCTGCCATCAATTATATGCAAGTTGCTACTGATAAAAATGGAAATGAAGGTATTCCTCAAGCTAATCAAGAATTACCATCCCATTTATGGCATTATCAATACTTCAAGCAGAATGCATGTAATTTTTGTGATGATATATTTGGAGAAGTTGCAGATGTTACTTTTATGGATGCATGGCTTCCTGAATATATAGATAATTACAGAGGGACCTCTTTGATTATATCTCGGACTCCTCTTGCCCTTAAATTATTAGAAAATTCCCATGAATATAATTTAAAAGAAATATCTGTTAACAGCGTAATTGAAAGTCAAATGGGACTTATTCAGAAAAAAAGAACGCTTTTAAAGGGCAAACTTTATAAAAGCGAAAGTTCCAATTCATTTTATCCAGAAAAAAGAGTAAAACCCGATTTTAACGTATATAATGAAAACAGGGAATTTATAGATTTAACAACTGAAATACAAGATTTAAGTAAAGAATTATGGCCCAAATATCGTTTAGATAAATCAACTGCAGAATTCTGGAACGAATTAAAACCTTTAGAGTCAAAAATCGCGAAATACGAAAGAAAAATAAGGATAAAAAATTTGATGACAAAACCTAAAAAATTTTTTAAAAAAATTAGCGGAAGTTAATCTCATGACTAAAGATAATTATACAATTGGACTCTATGGAATTGCCGGAGTTTATAATTACGGCTGTGAAGCCATTATACGCGGAACAGAAATGATAATTCACAAAAAATGGCCGGATGCACATATTAAATATGCTTCTTCACGCCCAGATGATGATAAAAAGAGACTTGATGGATGTAATGTTGAAATAGTACCTCGGAAACTTTTTCCAAGATCATCCATCCCTGGAATAAATAGAATGTTAGCTACAGTTACAGGATTACACCTTAAAACACCATATAGGGAGGATCTAGATTGGTTAAAAGGTTGTGATATGATATTTTCAATTGGAGGTGATCTATATACACTTCACCCCCATCATAAAGATCATAAAATAAAAAGATATTATAATCCCCTTATCCATTTTGGTGATATCGTAAAATCAAAAGGAATGCCACTTGTAATATGGGGAGCATCTGTCGGACCATTTGAAGGGTGGCCCAAAACAAAAAAGTATTTTATAAAACACTTGCAGGAAGTTGATTTGATTACATCCCGAGAGCATATAACTACCAATTATCTAAAAGGTAATGGTTTAAATAATGTTATTGAATGTGCTGATCCTGCTTATCTGGTTCCATCACCAAAAATAAAAGAAAATAGTAACGAAAAAATAACTATTGGAATAAATTTAAGTCCACTTTCATCATTTTTCTCATTTCAACCCGAACAAAAAAATGAAATCATTGAAAAGCAAGCAAAAATAATAGAATTATTAATTAAAAAATTCAATGCAAATATAATTTTAATTCCCCATGTAGTATGTACTTTTAATGAAAATGACGATGATTTACACTATTTAAAACATGTGAAATCAAAAATTTCTGAAAATTTAAGGAACAACGTTGATCTCATAACTGATGATATTGGTTTTATAAAGACAAAAGAAGTTTTATCCGAGTGTGATGTCGTAATAGCTGCAAGAATGCACTGTGCTATAAATTCATTAGCTTCAGGTATCCCTACTATCTTTTTAGCTTATAGTCAAAAAGCTTTTGGAATGGCTGAATATGTTTATGGGAACACAAATATGGTTATTCCATTAAATGAGTTTATGAACTCTGAAAAGACAATTAATTTGATAGAATATATAATTGAAAAAGATATCAATAAATTTATCAATAAAAGAATGGTAAATATTAAAAATGAAGCATATATTCCCCTTAATTATATTGAAAACTTATTTTAGTCAAACTATAAATTGTAATGAGTTAAATAATCTATAAATGTTTTATCATATCAATAGGAGAATAATATGAAGATACTCAGTGTTTGTACATCTATTCCGGGAAATAATTCAATGTGGTTACGCATATCTAAAATCGGAGAGATATTAGAATCTAAAGGTCATGATGTTCATTTTGTCCATTATATTAGAAAAAGATCTTATAATGAAATAAAAAATCGTGATAATTTAAAAAATCATTCATTCATAGTAGTATCTCCTTTAACAGTTCACATTACACATCTTAAAATTTTAATAAATGGCAATTATGACATAGTTTATGGAAACACCGCATCCAGTGCTTTTATTTCTTTACTTGGGAAATTAACTAAAGTGCCCATTTTATTTGATATGCACGGAGATATAGTAGAAGAATTTTTAATAGAGAACAAGTTTTCACTACTTTCCTCATTTATACCTAAATTAATCTATAAGAAACTCATTAACTCCATTTCATTACGTTTATCTAACCATATAATAACAGTTTCAAATAAAATGATTAATAATTTGAACTCAACTAAAGGTATACCCTTAGAAAAAATGTCTTATATTACAAATGGGATTGATTTAGATCTCTTTAAACCATCAAAAAACAAAAATTTGGATTTAAAAAAGACATTAAAAATTGAAAATAAGTTTATTTTTGGATATATTGGCGCTTTAGATAAATGGCAAGGAATAGACCGTTTTATAGATGCTGCAGGAGAGATTAATGATAAAAATGTAGTATTTCTTATCGTTGGATGGGAAAAATCAGAAAGAAAAAATAATATTGTTTATGTTCCAAAAGTACCCTATTCTCAAATTACAGATTATTATTCAATTTGTGATGTTCTAACTCTTCCTAGACCACACCACATCTCGACTGAAGTTGCAGCACCAACAAAATTTGCAGAATATACTGCAATGGGAAAACCAGTCCTCACAACTAATGTTGGAGACGCCGCAAATCTTGTTAAGAAATATGAATGTGGAATTGTCACAAAAGGGGATTCTCCTAAAAATATTGTTGATGGAATCAATGAATTTCTGAATTTATCCAAAAAACAGTCAGATATAATGAGTAAAAATTCAAGGGAATTAGCTGAAAAAGAATTTGATTTGAAAAAAATTGCAATTAAATTGGATAATATTTTAAATAAAATATGAACTTAAAAATAAAAATTTCCTAAAATATTTTCATTGATTATAATTATAAAATATAATCAATGAATTGTTTTCACTATTCTTTCTATAGTTTTATCCATGTAATTTCGATGTTCATTAAAATATTGCATTGATCCACTAGTATCACAAATATCCATAAATATCTGATAATATTTACCATTTTTCTCAAAGAAATAATATTTAATAGTTTCAGTATTATCAATTCTACCTAATAATATTGTTTTTACCGTCACATTTTCTATAGTTAGGGCTCCATTAGATATAACATGCCATTTGGCTGCTTTATTACTTGTAGAAGTGTAAGTATCATTATATTTATTTTTATCCATATACTGAGAAACTCCCATTAAAGCAGCTTGTGCATTAGAAAATCTATTTGAACCAAAAAGTGCAGAATTTGAAAAATTAGATACTGACTTTTGATACCATCCTGATTCTAATTCGAATTCAGAATTACCTACTATACCATGACCGGGTTTAATATTTTTCAAATCGTCTTTAGAATAAAATTTTGGAGTAGCATGAGAATTATAAAGCATATATCCAGATATAATAAAAATTAGAAGTAATCCTAAAATGGTTATATGGCGTTTTGAGATCATGTATTTCCCTTTTAAGTATATAGTTTAATTCTTAGTTTAACCAATGAAATGCATATTTTAATAGGCATCTAAAAATGTCCACAGATACATTATTATTGATTTTTTGGTTTCTTTTTACACATTAAAATATTTTTCCATCTTTTCTTTGCATTATTTAGCGTATATTTACTTTTAAAAACACTTAAAGCATTATTAGTTATTTCTTCTAAATCAGGATAATTAATTGCTTTTTTTATATTTTTAGCTATGTCTTCAGCGGAATTATTTTCCATTATAAAACCTGTCTCACAGTTTTTTATTATATCTGGAATTCCACCCATACATGTTGACAAAACAGGAGTTCCACATGCTATTGATTCTAAAATTATTGTTGGTAATCCTTCAGCATGTTTTGTTGGTAAAACAATTAATTTAAGTTGGTTCAAATAATAATGAAGATTTTCGTTTGGAACCCATTCCATAAATTCTACATTATCTAAATTATCTTCATGAATTTTCAGTTTTACATCATTTTTTAATTTACCATCGCCAATAACTAAAAATTTCAATTTTTCATGCGGATTTAGTAATTTAATTGCATCTAAAAATTCTAAAACACCTTTTTCATATGAAAGACGGCCTATAAATCCTATTTTATCTCTTTCGCCAATATCTTTAAATCTATAAAATTTAGCAGTATCAATAAATCTTGCTCCTTCTTCACTAATTTTATCAGAATATTTTTCTAAATTTAAATCAGTTATTATTGAGAAAGACTCGGGAGAAATGCAATCTAATAAATTGAAAAGGATCTTATCTTGTAAACCTAAAGCTCTTGCGCTTAAAAAATTCGGTTTACTTCTAGTTAAAACCTCAATTGTTCTCATCTTTAAGATTTTAGAAACTAGAAGAGGAATTAAATAATAGGGATATGCCATATAAAAAATAGCAACATCTATCTCATCTCTTAATTTTATTAACATTATACTCTGTTTAATTTGTACAATTAAACATTTTATTATCCATAAAATTGCTGAATAAAATTTAGGTTGAACGTCATTTAGCAAATGCATTTCTATTTTTATATCTTTTAATAAAACATTATCTGATTCGAATGAAATCTTTTTAGTATTTCCATTTATTACATAAATAGTTTCACATAATTCATTGACTATTTTTAGTACGTCTGAAATAAAAGTATAAGGGCCATTTGAATGCCAAGGAAATGAGATTATTGCAATTTTTGGTTTCATTTAATCACAAAATTTATTTTTTATTTCAAGTTTTTATAGTAAATTTCTGATATTTAAAATTCAGAAGAGAATCTATTAAATTTATTTTTCTTCTCGTATTTATAGTCATTATGCTATTATAGTATCATATCTTTTTCATGTTCTCTTGAGACTACTCTATAATTTATCTTATTTTACTCCATCTATAACATCTGAAATCAAATATTCAATACAATACATCATAAAACATCATTTAATACCAAATTTTTTGTTAACATATATGAATACAATAATTATAGACTTTTTAATTATATCTTAATTACAATTGTTTAAGCATTTTGCAGTTTTTAGAACTTTTCTTTAAAGATTCATTACTCTATTTCCTCTTGGATATAATTTAATCAACTATAAGATTCAATATCAAAAATAATTATCCATTAGCTCCCTCTATCAAATAGATATCATCTTCCCCATTAGAGTATATAGTTATTATATATGGATCAATTCCAATTTTATTGATAGTATCCTCTTTTAAATCAGGATCCGCCCAAGGTTTTATAAGAGAACTTTGGTTTAAATTAGCGTTGTCCATTATCATATTTTGCCTGCTCTTTCCACATAGGAATATTATATTTTCAGGGAATAACTCTGCCAAACTGGTATGGTTATAATAATTAAAACCTTTACCTTTTATATTATCAAAATTTATTTTTCCATTAACTGGAACTGCTAGATACAATGTTTTAGTGTATGTATCATAATTTGTTTTCCAAGTAATAGCCGATGCATCAGAATATGTGAAATGCCAATTTGGTTGGTCTATCCAAGGAGATCGATAAATACCTAATACACTTACTGTAAATGAAGACGAAATAATAATAAATATAATTAAGAATGCCAGCTTCTTTTTATTAAAATTCTTCAAAATCAAAAATAATAGAAATGAAACCAGTACAGGGATCGCCCAAACTGCTATATTTGAGCCCAAAAGCCGCCCAATAGATGTATTTCCTTGAGTTAAAAAAGTCATGAAATATGTAACTAATGAAGTAATAAATAATCCAGACAAAATTATCATTTTATTTAGATATTTATCCCCTTTTTTGTATTTCCAAAGGATTAAAATAATTGCAATTAATGCTATGGACATGTAAATCAGCTGTGAACCATAACATTTTAAAAACAGCAGCATTGTATCTAAAAGGCTCATAGAGTGTGTAAATGATAATTCATTAGTTCTAGGTACGCTGCTAACCTCTCCAAATAGCCATGAATTTATTTTTTTGATTCCATTAGCAAACACTGCAAATGAAGACCACCATGCAAAAAACATAACAATTGAAACCATTGATTTGTTTATACTGATTGATCCTTTATCCAATACATATCTAATTATTTCTGCTGCAATTAAGCATCCAATAAGTGTTATCTCTACAAAAGGGTGGAAAAACGGCATTAAAAACAATAATAAAACAATTAGTATGTTATAACTGATTGATTGATCCGATTTGAAAAACAGGTAAAAAAATAAGGGTAAAATTAGAATTGAAAGACCTTGAGGATATATAACAACATGATAATATGTAAGTAGGAAAGTACTGCTTACAGCTGCCAGTATAACAGCATATCTCTTATTTTTAAAAACTTCTTTACCTAAAAAATAAGTAAAAACCATATAAATCATAGAAAAATATGCAGGCAAAAATTTTGTAAATATTTCCACATTTAAACTTGTCAATTGATTTAATTCTGCTAACAATATATGAGTTATAGGATAATAATCATCTCCCATGTTTCCACTTTCAGTTATTGCTATAGCAGACTGAAAATGATTCCATGGATCAGTTGATCCATATGCAAAATACCCTCTCATTAAAGGTTGGGAAAGAATAATAAAGTTATTAAGTAACAACAAAGAAAATGAAAGCCAAAAATAATTATAATTTTCATTTTGAGCCTGAAGTATCATGCAGGAAATTAATATCAAATTAGATAATATAATTAGAAACCAGAATAGTGGAGCTGCTGAATAAATTGATATTTCATAATTAGTTACAGGAAGAGTGCTTTCTAATGATAAAAGAGCAAAAATTGTTAATATTGATGATATTAACAATAATACTTTGATTATGTTTTTATCAAAGAACCTATTTTTATTTAAGAATACTCTTTCCGTCAAAGTGGGATCCCCTTGAAATACTGAAATAATCCAATATAGTAGGTGCAATATCAATTAAATTTATTTTCCTGTCCTGTATATCTCGATTAATGTTGTTAATTAGAAGAACTGCATCTTTTCCATGTCCTCCTGAAGCCACTTTATGATCATAGGCATTACCAAAAATATCGGAATGTAAATCCCATCCAACTCCATAATCATTTTTTAATTCAAATACTATATCTGGGAATATACTTTCGCTAAATTCTCCATTTAACATTTCTTCCCTTCTTTTTATGAAGTTCAATAGTTTTTCGTTTCCATCAGGAGTTTTTAATTGGGATAAATCGTTAATTATAGTATTTGCAACATTTTCATATTCATTATCTGACACTAAGTCTCTGTTAATCTCAATACCTCCGTATGAATAAGATTTAATACCTGCAAAATTAGAAAGTGATACTAAACTATTATCTTTATCAATAGATCCAGAAGAGGAATATACAGATTTACTCATTTGAGTGAGTCTTGGATTTTTAACTATCATTTTAATTAACAAGTGTTCTATATTTAATTTATTTGCAATATTTAAAACATTTTCTCTAACTACATTCATTAATGCCCTATTTTTGCTTTTAGATTTTAAATATCCCTTTTTTCTTAAATACTCATTAATATTAAATGATTTAATTGGCCTTATCTTATGTCCGTGATCACTCATCACCATTAAAGCAATTTCCGGGCGTTTTTCCATAATTTCACCAATGAAATCATCAAATAACTTGTAGTAATCCAGAATAATCATGTTCAAATCTGTTTTACCAGGATAAGTCGGGTCTTTTTCATCAAAAAATCTCCAAAACCTGTGCTGAATAATATCCAGAAGAGAAAAGTAAATATAAAATAAATCCCAATCCTGATTTTCAAAAATATTCATTCCAATGTTTTGCTCTGTTTTAACCACTTCTTTACCAATTTGTGACCATTTTTCCAAATTACTTTGCCCGGGGAATCCTCCCCATAAGCTTTTAAGCTTATCAGGAATATCGTATTTGTTTTTAATATTTTCTGGAAAAGTGCCGATGTCAATTTCAGTTTCAAGCCAGTTAATTCTCTTATCAAATGGGGATTTACTGATCATAAGCCCATTTATTTCCCATGGAGGATACATTAACATAGGATAAACTATAGCAGATTTATAACCTTCTAAACTACCGTAATCCCAGAAAGTTTTTCCTTTAATTCTATTTATATCAATTTTATTTAAATCACTTAAATTAGGGTCAAATATATCATAAACATACATCACTCCATGATTTTCAGGTTTAAGTCCTGTATAAATGCTTCCCCATGCAGGAATAGTATCTACAGGAAATATAGACTCAGAAAATAATGTAGGACTCCTATCAATAATTTTAGAAAAATTTGGTAACTCCTCTTTATACTTTAACAGGATATGAGGGTCTAATGAATCAATACCTACAATTGCCATCTTTTTTTTCATTTTAAACTTCACCTATGTTATTCAATGTAATTTTCATGATTTTTGACTTTACATAATCAAGTTCTTTTGTATTATCTATTTTAATAGTTTTTCTAGGACTTAGTAGAGAATAGATTTTATCATATTTAGCTTTTATTAATTCCGCATTCTTAATAGATTTTATTTCATCTTCTTTTCTTAGATAAGTTATTTCTGGAGGTACTTCAATTACAAATGTAATATCAGGATCCGGGAATAACCTTTTAAACAATTTGTATACATTCAATTTAGTTTTCTTGCTAAAATCAAACTCTTCAGATAAAGCTAAAATTACGTCATAATAATATCGGTCAAAAATCAATATTTTATTTTTATTACTGATATAAGGGATCCATGTCTTCTTAATACCAAAAATAATATAGTCTAACAATACAATTTGCGGGTAAATCGTTTTATATAGTTTATTTTTCAGATTATCTTTGTTATTTATTTTTTTATGATAATCTGTGGCTTTTGAACTTGAATTTGGCGAATTTCCGATTTTTCTGATTAATTTTCTTATTATAGAATTTTCTGCCTCTAACCACCAAGTATATGAAACATTATAACTCTTTTCTATTTCGTTGAATAAGTAATTAGAAAGCGTGCTTTTTCCAGAACCATCAACGCCTAAAAAACATATTATGGTAATTTTCTTCATTGTTTCACTTTTCATTAATTTATTCAAAAGTTTAGTTTAATAAATCATTATAAATATCCATTAAACTATTGGCCATATTTTCCATAGAATATGTTAAAGCGCCACTCCTAGTTTTTATTTCAACATTTTTATTTCTAAATTTGTCAATAAAGGAAGATATTTCATTTTCCCTATTTATATAAAATAATCCATTACCCTCATCAAATAAATCGGGAATTGCTCCAAATTTTGTAGTGATAACAGGTAAATTACACGCCATTGACTCTAAAACAGAGAGAGGTGTTTCTATACAGGCCCTATTATCCACCGTTGGGAAAATATAACAATCTGATAAGTTATAAATATCTTCTATGTTTTGAAAGTGTTTAATCCATACTTCACATCCGCTTTCTTCCAATTCATGTGTAAGTTCTTCATCCGTATTTTCATTTTCTCTTCCAATGATTATAACATGATTATCTTGTTCTTTTTGAATTTCCTTAAAAATATCCAAATTTCTTTCCCTTTTTAGTGAAGCTAAATGTAAAACCACAAACTTATCTAAAGGAACTTTATATTTTTCCCTTAATCTTTTTTTTTCTTTAGTATTTACAGGTTTAAATTTCTCGGTATCTATCCCATTATACATGAACTTCGTTTTAAAGTTAATAGATTTGAAAATAAGTTCACTTTTGGAGGATTGAACTAACATTAAATCAGGTCTCATAACTTTAAGTATATTCCATTGAGGAACTGCAGGTTGAACTGCAGAAATAATAATTTTTGATTTTAAAGATAAAATTGAAATTAATTTTGCAATAATCAATCCATTTACTGTCGGAGCCAGAATAAAATGAATTATATCTGGATTAAATTTAATTATATCTTTCCAGTTTGAAATTGAATTTATATCAACCTTTTTAAGGTCTATGTCCTCATTTTCAAGCATTTTAAATATGCTTCTTCCAACAATTCTTACCCCTTCATCTAAATTGTCTTTGAAATGTCCCACTACACATACTCTCACTTAATTTTCCCCTATAGTTTTAATTAATGTCTTTTCAAATTTATCAGAGATAAAATCCCAACTATACCCTTTTATTACAAATTCTCGTCCTTTTTTCCCCAAATAACGCCTTAATTCCTCATCATTATAAAGTTCAATTATATTCTTTTCTATCTCATCATTTCCTGCAAAGATCACGTGATCATTTACAATTTTTTTAACATTTATTAAAGGAGAAGAAATAACAGGCTTTTCACATGACATATACTCAAATAATTTTAAAGGTAATGCCCCTTGAGATACATTACTATTATCAAAAGGTAGTAAACAAACATCTGCTGCAGATATATATTCTGGAACATCAGAATAATTGATATTTCCGGTAAACATCACACTAGATTCAATTCCAAATTCTTTTGATAAGTATTTAAACCTATTTAACCTATCTCCATCTCCAACTACTAACAATTTAATTTTATATTTACTTTTTAAGTGTTTTATAGCCTTAAATGTTGGTTCTAATTCAATCCAGTTCCCCAAATATCCGACAAAGACTAACAAAAACGTGTCTTCAGGAATGTTAAGTTTTTCACGGATATATTCTCCTCCCCTATTCTTAAAATGCACTGTATCCACACCATTAAGGATTATATTTCTTTTATTCTTTGGAATTTCATAAAGGTCATTTAAGATATCTAAAGAAGATGTAATTTGGCTACTAATATTAATATTTCTTTTTAGCATAGAAGAGCCGATTATTTTTCCTAAAGGTTTAATTAAATAGGGTATTTGAGGGGAAATTGAAATCCAGTCAATTAAGTCATCACAAATATCAAACACTGTTGGAGCTTCAATTTTTTTTGCTACATTGTAACCTGCAATAAAACTATTGAAATTTATATGGATATCAAAAGAATTTAAATCTAAATTCAATTTATCCAGATTTTTTTTTGCTAAAATTTCTTGAATAATCGAATTTCTCTTTTTTTGAGAAAAATAATCAATTTTAATATCTTTAAGTGTGTCTTTTAAATATTGATCACTTGAATCTTCTAACCACCATGCATTTCCACAAAATAAATTAATTTCATGTTTTTTTGAAAGATGATTAAGTAAATGATGAGGCCTTTGAGGATTTAATTTTGATAGATCTGGCAATGATGTCACTAATATCTTCATTTATACACACTTCCTATTTATTGTCTTGAAGATTCCATTTTCTCGTAAATCTGGCAGAAAACTCATTAATATTATTCAGAAGCTACACCAATAAGTATTTCATTTAGTTTCTTTGTAATTTCTTCCCATGAATATTTTTCAGATATTAATCTGCATTTTTTCCCTAATTCTGTTCTTAACTGTTCATTTTCATAAAGAACGTTAATATTATTAATATAATCCTTAAAATTAGATGCAAACAATACACACTCTGAGAAATTTGATTCTATAGGGCCTATTTTACTAGATATAACTGGCTTTCCACATGCAAAATACTCAAATAGTTTAAGCGGCAGCGCATTATGAGAAACACTGTTTAATTTGAATGGAATTATACCCACATCCATTGCAGAAATATATTTAGGTACAAGTGAATATGGAACCATTCCTGTGAATATAACTCTATCAGATACACCCATCTCTTTTGCCAGCAGTTTATTTTCTTCAAATAAACCTTCACTTCCAACTATTAATAATCGAATATCTTCATTTAAATGCTTTAAAGATTCAAAAACAGGTTTCAAATCAATCCATTCCCTTAAAACACCCACATAACCAACTATAAACCCATCTAATCCTAATTCTTTCTTGGCATTATGTTCATATCTAAAAGCATTTGTATCTACTCCATTTGATATCAATTCAACTTTATCTAGAGGAACTTTAAATACATCTATCAATGATTCAGTTGTTAATGTAACTTTTTTTGCAGCTTTAATAGTTTTACCTATGTAATAATTACCCAGAAATTTACCTACAGGTTTTAAAAAACCAGGTATTTGTGTAGAAATTTCAATCATCTCTGGAACATCATCACCAAGATCAAAAACTGTTTTAAAATGTTTTGAAACTCTATAACCGGTTGCTAAACCCGCCATACTTAAATGAACATCAAAATCTTCTTTTGATAATTCTCTAATTTTCTTAGTGAAAAGAACCTCTTGAATAACAGGTGAAATTTTTCTATCAGTCAAATAATGAAAATCTACTCCATTAAAAAACTCATTAAAATGTGAGGAATAAGATTCTAGATCAGCCTGTTTCCCCTTCCACCAATCATTAACTGTTAACACAGTTACATCATGATTCTGTGATAAATATCTCACAAATTGATGTGGTCGGTTATGTTGAGACTTGTGAAGATCAACAGTGGATGTAATTAAAATTTTCATATTAACCCCTTACGTTTTTTTTCTACTTATTAACTTATTGGAAAAAATATCAATTATTTTTTTATAAATATTAGAATCACAAATTTTTTTAGTATATGGCTTCATTTAAGCCATTTTATTTTTTCTATCAGAACACTTAATCCGTGAACCAAGTAATAATTTGATTCATTACCATCAATTTTCGTTTTTCCGTTTTTTAATGATTTTTCTATATTTTTTTCAGTACTAATTGTTCCATTACCTATTTCAAAATACAGATGAGCATCGCTTCCTGCAGTTAAAGATTTATTAAATTTAGTTGCCAGCGCAAGAGATTTCATATTATAAACTGACTTGGATCGAGCATTAAAACCTTCAACCAAATTAACTTTATCAATTATCTCTTCAGGAGCATTATAATGGCGATAAGGATGTGCTAAAACACTTATTCCACCTTGAGATTTTATTTCATCAATAACATTCTCAAAGATACGATCCTCAATTTCTTCATTTAAAAAAAATCCTAATACATCACCATATTCAGTTCTTATTTCTGAACCAGTGATAATCTCGAAATCAGGGTCTTTATTGATCTTTAAAGCCTCAATTCCGCCTTTTAAAGTATTATGATCAGTTATAGCTACTCCATCTAAACCTTTATTTTTTGCAGTCTTTATTATTTTCTCGGGTTTGAGCAAAGAATCTGGAGAGTATTTGGAATGTATGTGTAAATCATATATCATTTGTTATCTCCTCAATACAAATTTCCACATTTCTATATCAAAAATATACCTTAAAGTAGCAACAATGAACCCAAAAGTAGGTCCAATATCATCTTTAGATATTATATCGTCAGGTGTGTCCCATTTTAAAAATTTTTTAATGTTTTGAGACTTGTTAGGAGCATTTAAAAACCATAAGATATCTCCAGGCAGAAGCCACCTGCAGTAAATTCCTTCCTTGTAATCCAAGACAGGTTCAACATCTCCATTCATAAATAATCTGTAAAGCATGTAAGGAAAATCCACACCGGATAAAATAGAAAGCTGCAGAGATCCCCAGAATCTGGAATTAACCTCCATTAACTTCAAAGATCCATCTCTTCCATCGATTCGAAATTCTACCATTCCTACTCCTGACCATTTCATAATCTTTAAAAGTTCAAATCCAATTTTAACGGCCTCTTCTGAAATTTCATTTTTGATAGTTTTTCTGAGGGTACTCGGTCCTCCCGAAACAGGATATGACCTTATTCTTTGATGTACAGTAACTGCTCTAGGTTCTGATTCAAAGTTAAATAATGTGTAAACACCCATCTCTCCACCGTAAGGTATATATTCTTGAACCAGTAATGCGCCGAATTCTTCTTGAAGTTCTTTGTAATTAGAAATAAGATCATTAAATGAATGACATGTTTTAAACCCTCTGCTTCCAGAACTTATCCTTGGTTTTATAATCAATGGATAAGTCAGTTTTTCCTGATTTTCATAGAGTTCATCAATACTAAAATAAGTTTTAGGGCATGGAATATCATTTTCTATAGCAATTTTCAAAGTATTTCCTTTATCATAAGCTTTCATAAATGTATCATTATCAGGAAGAGCTATTTTTGTATATTTATCAAATTCTGCCCTATTTTCAATTATAGGTTTCAGACAGTTATCAGCAACAGGAAATAAAATGTCGTAATCATTATTTTTAACCGTGGCTAAAAGGCTTTCAACGAATTTTTCCTCTTCTTTTATAGGATTGGGGTAAATAATTTTCTTGCCACAATATTTTGAGAAAAACCCCGTGGTAAACCTTGTTTCTTCACCAGCAGTTATATTAAAGCCTTTTTTCCCTAAAGAACGTATAACTGCAAGAGAACTTCTCATTTGCGCATCTGTGACAAGTACATTTCTGTTCATTTTGCATTTCCACTGTTTAAACTTAGACTATCTGAGATCGTTGAAAAATTATATTCTGAAAATGTTTTTATCAATCTTTCAAGATTTTCAAAGGTTTTTTGACCAGTATTTCTAAAAACATGGAATTGAATATCTTTAATACATGGATTTGAGTCGCTTATTTCCCATGGATGAATATAAATCATACCATAACCTGTCCTTTTTAACGAAAATTTAACCACATTTTTGGTCCAGTGGTAACCTGCATTTCTTAAAAACCATCCTCCAGCACCAGGTAACCTTAAATAAGGAAGTACAGTCATAGGAAATTCTTTTATGGCCATTCCACCATCTAAATTTAGATCATAAGGAATTATAGGTGCTTTTGAATTACCATACCATCCTGGAATTTTTAAACACGGAACAATAGATGAATCATATTTAAAGCCGTTTTTAATTAAAAATTTAAATTTTTCAGTTGAATAGCCAAAATTAGGAAATCTAAATCCATTTACATCCTGATAAATTTCCTCTTTAAACCTTAAAATGTCATTTTTAAAATCTATAATATCCACATATTTTTTATTGTGAAACCATCCGTGAGAAGCTATTTCATGATCATTTGCAGTTAAAATCTCCATAATTTCGGGATATTTCTCTGCAGTTTCACCCAATACAAAAAATGTAGCTCTAGCATTATAATTATTAAACATTTCCACTAATTTTTCTGTGGTCGTTAAAACATCACTTTCAGGGTATATTCCATCATAATGTTTTTTTATACATTCAGAGACATCAAACCAGTTTGAATGAAACCATTCTTCTACATCAACAGTTATATGAATTTGATTTTTGAGCATTTAGATACACCACTTAAGTAATGTCGAGATTATATTATTTATCTTATTATATAAGCTTAATCTTAAAATTAAGAAACTAAATTAACTTAATATTAATTTATTTGGAAAAAATAAAGTTAATACTAAATTAATATAAATATAATACCTAAATCACAATAATAATTTTTAATTACTTATTTTTAATAGGAAAAAAAGATATTATAAACGTAAAAATGTGATTTCAGAATATAACTACAATGAAAGAAATTTCAAAAAATTTTATGTAATCTTTCCATAAAATTCAAGTTAATTAAAATTCAAATTATTTTAAAAACTTTAAATTCAGTTATTTTTTAATTTTGAGATAATTCATTACTAGATAAAACAAATAGAATAAAGAGTAGTTATTAGATTTATATTACAAAATTTTAAGTAAAAAGACCATTTAATCACCCAATGGTTGTAAAAAGATATTTAAATTACATTTTCAGCACATTAAATAATATCAAAGTATTATTAAAAGAAATAATATTTATACTGAATTTTTTATTCATAAATCAACTTTTAAATAGGATAAATATAATATTTTATCAAGTAATTAATACTTACCCTAAATTTAACCATGATCACACATCTAGAGGCATCAAATGAATAAAATAAATAACATTGACGTCATTTCAGTGATTTTACTTGCAATAATATCCATTGTTTGCATCATAACTCCATCTTTAAACATGCATATCGAAATTATAATCCCATATATGCTTTCGATATTCTTTTTACCCGGATACTCAATTTTAATAACTTTATCTACTAAAAATAAAGGAATAATCAGTAAAAGTCTAATAAGCATTCTAATAAGCATAGTTATCCTATTTTTATTAATTCTAGTTACTCATTACATTAACATCACATCTAAAAACATAGCGATTATCCTAACTATAGTAACTATATTTTTTGCAGCAGTAGGATACATCAAAAGATTTAGAGCATCTAAAGAATCAAAGGAATACTTATTCTGTGAAAGCTGTGGAAATTATTATAAACTTAAAGAAGGAAAGTCTTTAGAAGAAGTGGACATATGTCGCTGTGGGGGTAAATTAAAATATGTTGAAAATATATTGACATCGGATAATCTAAAAAGAAAAAAATCTACAAATGAGAAAACCTCTAAAAAATCTAAGATTTTTGTTAGTAACTATATAATATGTGAAAACTGCGGGGGCCATTATAAACTTAAAAAAGGAGAGTCTTTAGAAGATTTTAAATCATGTCAATGCGGTGGTGAGCTCAAATATGCTAAAAAATATTATAAATTGAATGAAAAACACGGATTTATGTCCATAGATATTGTATTAATGTTGTTACTCACCTTTTTATGCATGATTTTTGTTTTAACTCCCATAAATAATACTCCTTTTAGGATTATCTTTAGTCTTATACTAATCTTATTTGCACCAGGATATTCATCAATAGCAGCATTATTCCCCAAAGACTATGATCTAAAAGGTACTGAACGAATTGCACTTAGTTTTGGCATAAGTATAGTAATTGCCCCCATTATTGGTCTTTTATTAAACTATACTCCCTTTGGAATTAAATTAGGACCTATATCCATATCTTTATCACTTTTCACAATCTTAATGAGCATTATTGCTTATATCCGAAGGTTAAAGACACCTGAAAATGAAAGATTCACTATTGACTTTAATTGTTATTTTAATAGAATAAAGGAATCATTCCGAAAAGAATCAGGGACAGATAAGATCTTATCAATTATACTTGTAATTTCTATTATTCTTGCATTTTCTGCTACCGCTTATATGATGATCCCAAAGGAAGGTGAAAAGTTCACAGAATTTTATATCTTAGGGCCAAATGGAAAGGCAAGCGATTATCCAATTAATTTAACAGTTGGACAAGATGGAAATGTTACAATTGGCATAATTAACCATGAGTATGCTGATGTTAATTACACTATTGTAATTAAATTAAATAATCAAACAATAGACAATGAAACTATCATTTTATATAACAATCAATCATATGAAAAACCGTTTAAATTCGCTGCATCTAGTTTGGGTCAAAAGCAGGAGCTAGAATTCCTTTTATATAAATTACCAGATAATACTAATATTTATCGTTCTCTACATTTATGGATAAATACTAAATAGTAACTAAGATTTATTGGGAATTTAATTATACTTAAAGAACGCTATTTTAATATTTAACTATTAATTTATAATTCAAACAATGATAATATAAAATTAGTTAAGTTCAAGATTTTTAAGGGGCTATAATCTTTTTAAAATAGTTATTTTGTAAATATATCTTATAAATTTAATTGTGCTCGGGATGTGCTAAAAAGTACAGATCAATTCTAAATGAATTAATTTAGAAGATTGTGATAATGAAGTATTGCAATTGTTATTATTGTATAAAAAGATACTGAAGATATAAATTAAAACAATTCTTCCAATAATACAGATAATACTGTATAGTTATGTGAAAAAATCACATGGGATACACCAAAACATTCTCTCTATCAATTACTTACTTAAATTAAAGCCATTAAATAAAAAATTTAATTTAAATCATACTTCACAGCGACCATTTATGTTAAACCATATTAATTAACTATAGAATTTATAATTCATATATTACTAAATAAATTTATTAATATATGGCTGTATAATTACACGTAACCACTAATTAATAGGATTATAATTTGTTAAAATAAAAAATAACAAGTATTATATATTAATTACAATAGATATGTATATTATTTGGAGGTAATAAATGATCTCGACTTTGACAGCTATGACTACAACTATAACCCCCCCACAAATTATGGATTATAGTATAATCGTAATAGCTGCACTGATTATATTTTTAGCCCTTAAAGAAATTGTAGGTGCAGAATCAGATAAAAATAAACGAATGAAATCATTTGTCAGTGGATCTAATATTGTAATAGTACCCCTTATTTTAGTATTTCTAGTCATGGTAGCTTATAGGGTTATAACAATAAGTTAGGATTGGTCATATATGCAAAAAAATAGAAAATTAGCAGCTTCATTGATTATATTGATTATTTTAGGGGCTCTATTATTAACAATTTATTATGGTACTCAAAATCAGGTTGCTACAGGTACTCAAGTTGCAGCAGCTACCAAAATAGCATACTACAATAATGGCACAACATGGGTTCATATGAATGTTATTTATGAAAATGTGACCCTCAAAAATGGGGAAGTAAAAACCTTCTATTCTAACATCTATATAAAACCAAAAAGTTCTGTAACAGTTGACTTAAGTAATATGGCAGGTTATGGAAATCAAAGGTTACCTTCAGGGACCAAAATTAATATTTTAACATGGAAAGAACTCGTAAACGGGACCATTAATGCCCCTACTGCAACTTTAGAACAGACAATACAGGGATGGTCCACTACAAGTAACCCCCAACCCAATGACAGATATTATATTATGAAATATCCCAACTTAACAGTGTACAATCTCCCCAATTTTATGAATGACAATAATTTGTATATTGGAGATGATATTAATAAACTTCAGATGTTTTTAGATGGGGATTATTCCGCACATGAACAAATACTACTAATAGTGGATTCAGATGGAAGAGTTAGAATGATTTTCTTAGAAATTCCTGAACTATGTAATGTTGTTATAATAGATCCATTCAAGACAACACTTATGAAAACAACGACTTAAAAACATTAAACAAACTTTTTTTTCCATTTTTAGCAATAATTATTAGAAAAGATAAGCTAAATTAAATATGGTGCTTCCAAATGAAGAAATCACGAAATCCAGATATTATAATATGTAAAAAATGCAAAGGTATCTATAAACTTAAAGAAGGAGAATCATTAGATGACTTTGAAAGCTGTAAATGTGGTGGCAATCTAGAATATAAGGAACTTCAACAGGAAACTAAAAAATTAAAAAATAAGAATATTATATTGCCTTTAATGGCAGCATTAATTATTATATCGGGATTTATAGCTTATGGATATGATTTAGAAGGGGTTTTATTTGATATGATTCCATACAATTACACTTCAAATATATGGATACCTCCAAAATCTACAAGTAGTGGGTCTTTAGCAGGTTATTATAATATTTATGGGCAAGGACGTGATTTTACCTTTTTTATAAAGCTTCCAGGAGCTGAAAAAGCAGAAAGTCCTCTTGATTACACAAAAGAAGGCCTTAATGGCGTTGGAAAAATAGACAATATTGTAATCACATTTAATACAATACAAGCACTTCTTTCAGGTGATTTTAGGAAAGCCATGGTTGAAACTAGATTTTCAGGTAATTTAAATATGTCATGCGCGGCATGGACTGGGATAAGCGCATTCTCAAGTGAAAATGGGAAAATAAATGGAACTTTCAAATTAGATGGAGCAATAACTGATTGGGATGGAACGTTTAAAATTATGAATGAAAACAATAGGCTCCTTTTAAGAATGGACTATGTACATTACCCTAATGGCCAAAAAGATAAGGCTCAACCAGCTTATGATATAATATATATGTGAACACTATATTTTAAAGATATTTTTTTTCAAAACATTAAGTAATGGATAACACTTGGGAAAACAAATGGCATAACCAAATATAAAACAGAATTGCATATACCGTGAGACAACGTAATTCCCAATAAACTTCTTGTCTTCTGAAATATGTATCCATAAAACATTGATACTCCAAATACAAATAAAACATCTAAACTAGAGTACCAGCCAATGTGAAAGACCATAAATAATAGAGAAGCATATATAACTCCATATATATTTCCAAGTACATTCTCTGCATTTTTTTGAAGTATTCCTCTAAATAGTAATTCTTCTGCAAACCCAGTGGATATCACAAGGACTATACTTGCAAGTAAAACTCTTTCTAAAGTAAAAGATGGGATTAAAGGTTGGGGCATTAATATCAGGTATTCAATAAATCCTAAAAGGAAACCACTTAAAGCTATAATAAGTTGAACTGGAATATTACCCAAAACTAAACCTACTTTCTTTCTGTTAAATTTTTGGACTTTTATTATAGTAACTGAAGTGATAAACAGCAGAACTGATATTATAAAAAATAAATAAAGAAGATTTGCCTGTGTAACTGGAAGAGCAAGCCTTAATATCCTAATAAGTGGTAAAATCATCATTGCCCTTAAAAGATTTGAAAAATTATAAGACTCAGAGATAGATGAAGTAACTAAAAGTGCAAAGAGTATAATAAACTCTAAAATTAAGCCTAATTCTATATTATTATATGCAACTAAAACCTCGGCTATGGAAATAATAATAAAATAGATAATCAGTGCCAATATCTCTTTTTTAGACGATTTAACTTTAGATCGCATAGATTCAAGATTCGTCATCTTTTGTTTAACACGCACTTCTCTTTTATAATCTTTGACTTTTTTAAATAACTCTAAGGAACACTTGTAATCTATTACAGCATCTTCTATTGCATTTTGTTGCTTAAAAGTATTTGCCACAAGATTTGAAACCAATCCTGCTCTTTTAAAATCCTTTACTTTCTTAAACTTTCTTATGGCTTTTTCATAGTAGTCCCTGGTCTCTTCATAATCGCCATATTTTTCAAAAATAATCCCTAATCCAGTAAGAGAGTAACCCTCTCCTTTTCTGTCTTTAACTTCACTGTAACAATTTAATGCATACTTATAATGTTTTCGCGCTTCTTCAAGATTATCTAATTCAAGATACAAATCCCCTATCTCAAGAAGGGTATCTGCTTCTTTTTTAAGATCATTTGTCATTTCAAATAAATATAATGCTTTTTTATAGTATAGAACCGCTTCTTCAAGTTTTCCATGATTATAAAAGCTTGATCCTAATTCAAGCGCGCCTTTAGCATCTGTTTTGTCCATTGATTCACCCATACTATTTCCAAAAAATAGTTTCTGTTTTAATTTGATTGTTGCATATATAAAGTTACCTATCAAAAACTTAATAATAATTCATATTAATTCATAGAAAAGGTAATCATAAACAGGATTATGTAATATAAGATAAATAAACTTTATTATAGTATATAAAAAATTAAATATAAGTATTACATGATATAACAAATTACAAATCATTAATTTTTAACATAGGATTATCCTATTTACATTAAATCTTTTTATGCACATATAAAACAATAAATTACTTTTGTGAACCTTATAACATCTTTATATTGATATATAAAAAAAAATGTGAACTTATATATAATAAAAAAATATAATAGTTTTATATAAAAGGATTAAAACCATATTTAAGTTTTTAATCATTAAATTAAAAAAAATAATACATTATAACTTAATAAAGATATCATACTACTTAATAAGTACATTAAGACATGTTATAGCATTAATTCCACAAATAAATGAATTATAACTGTAATACACAAATCTAAAACAGTTTAAAACAGGTTATTACTGGATATACTAACTCATAAAACAGTATTAACCAATATAATAAATTATTTATATGTAAAATATAAATTAATTAGTATTTAGCGTTTTAAGCTGTTAATCAAAAATCAGTGTTTGGGTAAAGGGGACAAAATGACTAAAATAAAAATAACAGCCATATTACCGGCCTACAATGAAGAAGTATCCATTGGAAGCATTGTGATAAGTACACTAAAATATGTAGACAACGTGTTTGTTATTGATGACGGCAGTGCTGACAATACTTCAGAGATCGCCAAACTGGCAGGGGCTGAAGTAATAAATCATCCCTTCAATATAGGCAAAGGTGCAGCATTAAAAACTGGTTTTGAAGCTGCTAAATCATCCGATATCATAATTACCATAGATTCAGATGGACAACACAATCCAAAAGAAATACCAAAACTTGTTACCCCTATAATTAATGACGAAGCAGATATGGTTAATGGCAGCCGATATATCAATGGAGATAAGAAAGATACGCCATCATACAGGCGTATTGGCCAGACAGTGCTTGATAAGGCCACTAATTTAAATGGAGATCTTAATATTACAGATAGCCAAAGCGGTTTTAGGGCATTTGCAAGACATACAATACCGGCTTTCAGATTTAGCTGCGCTAGTTTCGGCATTGAAAGTGAAATGTTAATGGACGCGGCCAATGCAGGGCTAAGAGTTAAAGAAGTTGAAATTAGCGTTAGATACGACGTTGATGGTTCCACTAAAAATCCTGTAACTCACGGAGTAGGTGTACTCATGAGGGTAATAAACGATCTTGAATTTCAAAGACCCCTGTACTATTTTACATTGCCTGGAGTTATAATAATTATAACAGGAGTGATATTGGGCCTTATGTTCTTTGGAGATTATTTAGGAGGCGGATCTAGAAGTTTACTTCCTACAGTTCTTGCAATAATCGCAACCCTAGCAGGAGGATTTTTAGCATTTACAGGCATAATTTTAGATTCCATAGCCCGAATGATAAATCATGTTGTAAACAACCCTACCTATACTTTTCCTACTGATGCTTCCAGTAATTCCCAATTTAAATTCAAACAAAGGGGCAAATAAAATACATATTTAGTCATCTGGAACATTTTTTAATTAATAAGATTGCAGTACTACCCGACATGTTTTTAACAGTTGAATAGCATATTTATTGTAATGTTTAACCATAAAATTGTTAACAAAAATCTTTTAATTATTATTCCTTCAATCATAGCATTTTTCATAGGAATTATCCCAACATTACAATACGGTTGGCCTTTAAGCTGGGACATCATCCACCACGTACATATTGCAGAAGTATATGCACAGTACGGGTTTACACTTACAGATCCGCTGATAAGTTTACAAAATGGGCCGCAAAAAATAGGATACGTCCCATTATTCCACTTATTTATTGCAGCTATAGGTTATATCACAAAAATTAATTACTTCCAGATAGCACGCTGTTTACAGCCTTTAATTGCAGCAGGCATAGTATTTTCAGTTTCATACGTGGGATATAAATTTTATGGTTTAACAGCAGGTGTTTCTGCTGGCTTTCTAATATTATCAAGCAACCTTGTTAACAGGATAGTTTTACCTATTCCTGAAAATATAGCATTGATCATATTCCCAATTGCAGTGTATTTATTTTACATATCCCTGAAAAGAGATACAGATACATATAAATATGCTTTAATATCCGGATTATTGTTTATTTTAATGGTATCAATCCACCAATCAGCTGCATTTTTATTATTTTTAACAATAACCTCATTTATTATTGTTAAATCTATTTTAAGCAGAGATATATATGTTTTTAAAAAGTATATTGTGTGGATACTACCTCCTGTTTGTGCAGCAGTTATAGCATTAACAGCTGTTCTAATTCTAGACACTAGTCTAATACATAATATACTACAAAATGGGATAGGTGCTGTAACTGGTTACAAAGACTCAATCTCATACAACTACAACCAGCCTTTAAACTTAATTCGTTATGTATGGCAGTTAGGAATCATGGCTTTATTGTTTGCACTTATAGGTGCTGTGGCATCCTATAAATTAGACCTGCCTAAAGCTGTGAAAGATAAATCTGCCCTTTTAATAGTATGGATAGCAGTAATGTTCATATTCAGCAAAATTAACTGGTTTGGACTTAATATGATATCTTACAGGGTTCTTATTTATATACTGATACCCCTTTCAATATTAGGCGGTTTTGGCCTGTATCAAGTGTACAATTGGGGAAAACAAAAGAAAATATCAAATTTACCAGTAGGACATTTGATTTTAGGGATAATATTCTTACTTGCAACCATAAATGGAGTTTTAATAGCAAGTAACCCTAAAATAGCTACTTTTGGGGCCCAAACAGAGCTTGGAACCATAAGTATAGCACCGCCCTCTGCATCTGAAATAGATTTAGCCGACTGGTTTAGAAAAAATGGAGATAAAGATAAAAGGGTAGTGATTTCCAATTATTATTCCGGGATGTTTTTAGTAGCTGATACAGGGCAGCCTCTCTCACGTTATAACCGTGTGCTCATTGGTAAAGTCAATCAATCAACACTTATTAAGAAAGATATAGGTTACCTTGTATATGATAAAAGGTTAAAGTTCTCTTCAGGTAATAAGACTTACCGTACCGAACCTGGAGGGCTGCTGTATTTCAGCAGAGATATTCACCAGGTTATACCAGAATATGCAAAAATAGTATACGAAAACAACGACTTTATAGTATGCAAGGTTCAAACTGCAAAAACATAGAATACACCACGATTATATTTTTATACAAAAATAACCATACATTAACCAACTTCTCTCTTTTAATTATGTATAAATTATCCTAATTTATAAAACAATTAAACATATTTAAAAGGAATACATCCGATCATTTTTAAATTTCAGCGGGTATTAAAATGAATATCTTTATACTAACATCGGGAAAGTATGGTTCAAGGATTATAAACCATATATCCAAAATGGGGCTGGCATCTTCCATAATAGGGATATATGAAGTTCCGGGAGATTTACCCGAATTTATAGATGATGTCAGCAGGTATGTTCCAGATAATCTTCCTGAAGCAGATCTGGTCCTTTCAATTGGATTATACGGGGACATAAATATGGTTATACCTTTCGTTGCATGTAAAACTGGAGCAAAGTCTATAATTGTACCAATACATGACCCCAAACAAATTCCCGCAGGTCTCCAGATGGAAATAGAAAGCGAGGCTCGTGATGCCAGAATAGTGTTTCCAAAACCATTTTGTTCGCTTGAGCCCGTTGGAGATAAATATATAGATAAATTTGTAGAATCCTTTGGAAAGCCGGAACTTGAGATCAAAGCTGATGACCTAATAAGACATGTTGAAGTTAAAAGAGGCGCGCCCTGCGGTTCGACATTGTTTGTAGCAGAGAAATTGAAAAATGTACCTGTTGCTGAAGCTGAATTTGAGGCGGGAGGCAGATACCATAATTACCCATGTTTAGCCTCCATGGATATTGATCCTCAAATTGGAGATACATTATTGCACGTTGCAGGTTACAGGATCAAGGAAGCTGTAAAGAGAGAGCTTGGGTTTGCTGCAAAATCTGCGGTCGTTTGTGAAGAAATATGCCAGGGTGGAGATAACTGCAGCCATATCTGCTATGAGGTATGTCCCATAGGGGATGAAACTGTTAAGATCAAAGAAAACGGTAAAGTGGAAATTGATGCAAATTCATGCGGACACTGTTCCATTTGCGTCCAAAAATGTCCACTTGAAGCTATTACAATTAAAAATAACGTAAACTTAAAAAGAAGTGAATAAAATGGAAGGAAAAGTAATATTTATAGGTGCAGGACCTGGAGATCCTGAACTTTTAACCGTTAAAGGCCAGAATGCATTAAAAAATGCAGATATTATAATTTATGCAGGGTCACTTGTAAATAAAGAAGTTTTAAGTGTCGCTAAAAAAACAGCTGAAATATACAACAGCGCTTCTATGAACCTTGATGAAATTTTGGAAATAATGGATACAAGAACAAAACAGGGAAAAATCATTGCAAGAGTACATACAGGAGACCCAGCCATATATGGGGCAATAGGAGAACAGATCGAATTTTTGAGGCACAATAATATTAACTTTGAAATTATACCCGGTGTCAGCTCTTTATTTGCAACTGCAGCCGCACTTGAATCTGAATTAACACTGCCTGAAGTGTCACAGACAGTTATTATAACACGGCCTGAAGGTAGAACTCCTAAACCAGAATCAGAATCTATCAAAGGACTTGCAAAGCATAATGCCACCATGTGCATCTTTTTAGGAATTCAAATGATTGAAAATGTCGTCTCTGATCTTTTAACTCACTACCCTAAAGACACTCCAGTTGCAGTTGTTAAGAAGGCCTCATGGAAAGACCAGTTGATAGTTAAAGGTACTTTAGAAGATATTGCCTCCAGAGTTAAAGAAGCTGGAATTGAAAAGACCGCGATTATAGTAGTAGGTAACGTTCTTAATCCAGGTGATATTACTCCATCCAAACTTTATGATGCGGAATTTACACATGAATACAGGGAAGGGCGCAAAAACAAATAATAAAATTTAACAGATAAAATAAATATCATAATATTTATACACTTACTTAACTTTTTTTAATCTAAAACTTTGGAAGTAAGAAACTTGAGTTATATAAATAAACTAAAAGAATGGTTCAACAGGCAGAGCAATACCAACAAAGCAGTGCTGGGATTAAGCCTATTTTGTATAGGTTCTATAATATTTATTGTAATGGCAGGAATACTGGTTCCAGATATTACTTATTTATCTTTAGAGACACCTAATGCTCAAATAGATAATAGCACTCTTGAATATACTATAACAGGTTCCTCAGAACCAAATGCCCAAATTTTTCTGTATGATGCAGATTTAAACTTAAATAAAGTGCCTGTTAAAGTAGATAACAACGGTAATTTTAGTTACAACCTTAACATTCCACTTAGCATCACCGACACCAAAGTTTCTGTAGTTTCACAGGTACATGGGAAATATGAGGTCTCTCAAGATATTGAAATACAGCGCCCATTAACATTTCTTTCAATTAAACCTATGCAAGAACTTAGTTATGGGAATAAAAGTCTTGTACTGGAAGGTAAAAGCGATCCTGGCGCTACTATTCATATTATTTCAAATATGACCCTGAGAAGTAACCTTAACCTCCAAAGTTATGTAGATACCGCTTTTAATGACCCGGTGATCAACAATATTACTTTAAAGGCAGATTCCAACGGCTATTTTAAACAGGATTTCCATGTTCCTTTAAATTCCACATCAGCTTACTTTAATGTAACTGCCGCATCTACAGGTAAAAGGGACAGTACTCAAATTCAAAATGTCACCCGTGATTATGATATATTCCCCTCAATTATGTCAATCTTTAACAGCAGCTATCTTTCAAACAGTGTCAAAATGAAAAACATCACTGGAAAAGGATTTTCAATAACTTATCCTGCAGTCTGGGAAAGACAATCATATAAAAATGCCGGAAAAGATGCAAGATTAGATTTAATCTATGGAAATAGTGTTGAAGCCATAGTATGGTATGGTAAAATTGGTAATGAATTTGGAAACTCTCTTGAAGACTATAAAAACACCCAGGATGTTCACATACGTACATGGTGGGGTGGAACTGAAGTTTTTGAGCAGGATATCAACAAAGATGGGATGACTGGATTTAGAACTATATATAAATGTCAAAATAATCCTGTATTTTCCAATGACATAGCTGCACCGTTTTATATAGACAGGACAACTCTTACAAAAGATAATGTAAGTGTATATGAACTGCAATTAATGGTTTTCAATGATTACTACGAAAAGAACGATTATTTAATTGAACAAACAGTAAACAGCTTTAAGATTACATAATTTTTAAAATTAATTGAAATTACTTGAGGATGTTACTTTTTAATTCTTCATTTTCTTTAAAATATTTTAAACTCATTTTTTAAACATGAACACAAAGTTTATATAATCTGCAGGTAAAAATATCATAAACACGTAATATATTACCTATATGAAAGACTGACAGATCTAAATAACAACTTTTGGCTGGTAAAAATGGAACAGAATTCAAACCTAAAAGGACATTCAAATAGATTCGAAATGGAACAATATATACTGGTATTCATATTTTTGATAGAGCAGCGCTGGGGTTATATAATCAATAAAGAACTTGCAGATGATAAAATAACAACTAAACAATGGTTAATGATGATTGTTATAGAAAACGCATTTGACCACGACCCATCTATGCAGGAAGTTGCAGATGCATTAAGTACTAGCCATCAAAATGTAAAACAGCTGGCAGTCAGATTAGAATCAAGGGGCTTTATGAAGATAGAACGAGATCTCCATAACAGGCGTATTTTAAGACTGAGAACTACAGATGAATGCAGAAGGTACTGGGAAAAAAGGAGTCCTGAAGATGCTAAATCTATAATTTCTCTATTTAAAGGATTGGAGGATGAAGAAATAAGTTCATTATTCAATATTGTAATGAAACTGGAAAAAATATCAGGAAACCTGTATAATGAAGCTAAAAATGCAAAAAAGTAAACTGAATGTTTTAAGCCATTATCCAAATATATTAAAAGTTTTAGGATAGATTATCGATTTATCCATCCTTTTCTAGCTCATCGGTTACTGTACATTCTTTCATAATAAGCCAAGTATTCACCGCTTTTTATCCGTTCCCACCACTCTTTGTTATCTAAATACCACTGTATAGTTTCAGCTATACCTGTTTCAAAGGTATATTTTGGTGTCCAGCCCAATTCACTTTGTATTTTGCTGGAGTCTATAGCATATCTCCTATCATGACCTAATCTATCTTTTACAAAGTTGATAAGAGATTCAGGCTTATTTAAATTTTGAAGAATTAACTTTACTATATCTATATTCTTTTTCTCGTTGTTTCCACCTATATTATAGATTTCTCCAATTTTGCCCCTATGAAGGACAAGATCTATAGCAGAACAGTGGTCATAAACATGCAGCCAATCTCTTACGTTCAGCCCATCACCGTATACCGGCAGCGGCTTGTTTTCAAGGGCGTTGGATATCATTAAAGGGATTAATTTCTCAGGGAACTGATATGGTCCGTAATTATTGGAGCATCTGGTTATGTTTACCGGCAGATCAAACGTTTTATTATAAGCCCTGACCATTAAATCTGCGCTGGCTTTACTTGCAGAATAAGGACTATTAGGAGCTAGAGGAGTATTTTCCCTGAAATAACCTGTTTTTCCCAATGAACCATAAACTTCATCAGTTGATACCTGCAGATACTTTTTAATACCATATTCTTTGGCAGCGTCTAAAAGAACCTGAGTCCCAAGTACATTTGACTTTATAAATATTTCAGGATCTTCAATACTGCGGTCTACATGAGATTCTGCTGCAAAGTTTACGATGTAGTCCGCATCAGATGTGATTTTAAAAACTAAATCTTTATCGGTTATATCTCCTTTACAAAAGGTATAATTAGGATTATCTTCAATCCCCCTCAAATTCTCCAGATTCCCGCAGTATGTAAGGGAGTCTAAATTGACAAGTTCATAGTCCCCATATTTATCAAGCATATATCTTACAAAATTGCTTCCTATAAACCCTGCTCCCCCAGTAATCAGTATCTTTGTCATTATTTGTTCTCCACAGCATTATTTAAAAATCAGTACCAGTTTCTATAAATGTTTTCCACTTCATGTCCTTTTCAGAGAGCATAATTTCCATATCTTGACCAATTGGCCATTCAACGTTTATATCAGGGTCGTTCCAGAGTATTCCTCCTTCATCATGAGGATCATAAAAGTTGGTGCACTTGTAGGTAAATTCTGCTTCATCTGAAAGTACTAAAAAACCATGTGCAAATCCTTCAGGTACATAAAACTGTTTTTTATTTTCATCAGAGAGAACGGCTCCTTCCCATTTACCATATGTTGGTGAATCCTTTCTTAAATCAACCGCCACATCAAATACTTCCCCTTTTATAACCCGGACCAGTTTACCCTGAGGTTTGGTATACTGAAAATGGAGCCCCCTTAAAACCCCTTTTTTGGATTTGGACTGGTTATCCTGAACAAAGTTAAAATCTAATCCTGCTTCCCTAAATTCTTCTGCATGGTAAGTCTCCATGAAGTAACCCCTTTCATCTCCAAACACTGTAGGTTCTATGACATAAACACCATCAATAGCTGTTTTTATAAATTTAAATTTACCCATATTAACTCTCCACATATTTTCTAAATTTGAATCTTAAAATCGATTGTTATTGACTAGCTCAGTAAGATAATTGCCGTATTCAGTTTTTTCTAAAGTTTTCGCCAGTTTAAGGACTTTTTCAGCATTTATCCATCTATTATGATAAGCAATTTCTTCTAAACATGCTATAAAAAATCCCTGCCTTTTCTGTATAGCCTCAACAAAGTTGCTGGCCTCTAAAAGCCCATCATGTGTTCCTGTATCTAGCCATGCCATTCCACGACCTAACAATTCCACTTTTAATTGCTTCCGCTTCAAGTAAACCTCATTAACAGATGTAATCTCAAGTTCTCCCCGAGCAGAAGGCTTTACGTTTTTAGCTATTTCAATTACATCATTATCATAGAAATAAAGTCCAGGAATAACATATTTTGATTTCGGATTCTCTGGTTTCTCTTCAAGAGAAAGTACATTACCATCCTCATCAAATTCAACTACACCAAAAGCCCTTGGATTTTTAACATAATATCCAAAAATAACTGCACCCTTTTTCAGTACTGCAGCCCTTTTTAATATTTCACTGAACCTGTGACCGTGAAATATATTATCTCCAAGTACTAAAGCCACACTATCATCGCCAATGAAATCTTCTCCAACTATAAATGCTTCTGCAAGCCCCCGGGGTTCATCTTGCACTGCGTACGAAAAAGAAACCCCCAGATCACTGCCGTCCCCTAATAACTCTTTATAAAGAGGCAAATCTCGAGGAGTGGAAATGATTAGTATTTCCCTGATACCTGCAAGCATAAGAACAGATAATGGGTAATAAACCATTGGTTTGTCGTAAATAGGTAGTAACTGCTTTGAAACAGATTTTGTAATCGGGTAAAGTCTTGTACCAGATCCACCTGCCAGAACTATTCCTTTCATTTGTTATCCCTCCTTTATGCAGCCCATTTATAATAAGCCCATATACTCCCTTAAAGCCTCTTTATAACTTCGAATTTCTGGAAAACCTTCCATTTTCCAGTTATAATTTTCAAGAACTGAATATTCGGGTCTTAAAGCAGGAGTAGGAAACTCTTCTGTAGTAACTGGTTTTACTTCAATGTCAATTCCAGCTATATCAAAAATTTCTCTGGCATATTCATACCATGAACAGTATTCACTATTTGTAACATGATAGATGCCGTAGGCTGGTTTTTTAATAAGTTGCGTAATGGCATTTGCGAGATCTACAGTATAAGTGGGAGAACCTACCTGGTCATTAACAACGGAAATAGTATCATTTGTTTTAGCTAAATTAAGCATTGTAGTAACAAAATTAGGGCCGTGGTAGCCGTATAACCATGCAGTTCTAACTATATAAAATTTGTCTAAAATGTCACGGGTATAAACTTCACCTAAATACTTAGTTTTGCCATAAGCACTTAATGGGTTGGTTTGATCATATTCATAATATGAACTGCCCTTAGTACCATCAAAAACATAGTCTGTAGATATATAAACAAGGGCACTATCAGCTTCCCTGCATGCAGCAGCAACGTTCCTTGTTCCCAGCACGTTTACTTTGTATGCTAAATCAAATTTGGATTCACATTCATTCACATTGGTAAATGCCGCGGCATTCACCACAACATCAGGATTAATCTCCTTTACTGTTTTGATTGTCTTATTAATATCTGTAATATCTAAAGTGTCAATTGTAGTGGTACTGATTTCATTTTCTGCAGATAAACTATCCACTAAATCATGACCCAGCATACCTTCAGAACCAATGATTAATACTTTCATTTTTTCAAATCCTATTAGTAATTAAATTAATATACATCAAACTTATGTTTTATTTAAATTTATAATTTGTTTTAGGTTTATATTACTTATTATAAATAACATATACGTGAAATTTAATGAAATGGATTATTACATAAAATAGAGATATACATAACTTTAATTCAGTTGTTATTTGATGAATAATCAATCAGGAATAGTGAAAATTTATACTACAATTAACTTAATATAATCAATTTTACGGCTTATCTGGAACATTTTAGCGATCTTTTTAATTCTATCTGCTGAACCATCTAAAATAAATATTTCAAGACATGTGCTGTCTTTAAGGTGGCTGTGAATTTGTGTGTTGACAATATCTTCAAAATCATGTTTTATTTCAGTTACCCTGTCTTCAACTTCCTGTTTATGAATTAAAACAAGTATCGCATTAATTTGACCTTCTAAAGCCTCTTTTTCCTTATTATCTGCTATTAACATCCTCGCGCTTGCTCTAATTACATCAGATCTTCCAGAAAAACCGACTTCATCTTTTATTCTATCTATTTCTTCAAGCAACTTTTCGTTCAATGATATACTGACAATTGGCATGTTGTATTATAAGTTAATAAGCTATTATAAAGATTATGCTAAATTTTATTAACATTATATTTAAATATTAATAAGAACTAATAATAAAGCATACAAAGTTTAATAGCTTGGGGGGCTATGAATGGAAAAGAGAAGAATAATAATAGTATCATTACTTTTAATATTCATTTTAACAGCAGGATTATTCATTTATTTTGCTGCAAGCGGTCAAGAAGAATCAGATAACAGTAAATTAAACGTAGCAGTGAGTATAGGTCCGCAAGTTGAGTTTGTTAAAGCTGTAGGGGGAGATAAAGTAAATGTAATTTTAATGGTGCCCTCTGGATCAGACCCGCATACCTACGAGCCGTTACCTGAGCAATTAACCAACATCTCAAAAGCAAGAATGTATGCAGAAGTAGGGTCATCTGTAGAATTTGAAACAAATTACATGTCCAAAATAAAAAGCATTAATCCAGATATGCTTATTGTAAACTGTTCAAAAGGGATAGAATTAATGCCTAATACTGCAGAAAATGAATCTGATGAAGTGGACCCCCACGTTTGGACAAGCCCTAAAAATGCTAAGATAATGGTTGAAAATATATGTCATGGATTAGTTCAGATAGACCCTGCCAATAAAGATTACTATCAAAAAAACCGTGACCAGTATTTACAGAAACTTGATGAATTAGATAAAAACACGACAAAAACATTTAAAGAGAAAAATACTTCTATTATACTGGTATTTCACCCTGCTTTCGGTTATTATGCCAAAGCCTACAATCTTACCATGATTGCAGCTATGATCAACGATGAAGAACCATCACCACAGCGAATCGCAATGATGGTGGATACTGCCAAAAAAAATAATATAAAAGTGGTATTTACAGAGCCACAGTACAACCCCAAATATATGCAGTCAGTGGCCTCCCAAATAGGAGGTAGAGTTGTATTTGTAAATGATCTTGATGAAAATTACCTGCAAAACATGGAAAATGTCGCTAAAGCATTTGCAGGGTCTTAAAAAAATTAATTTTAAGTTATTTGTATTATCATTTATGATCAGCAATATAACAGAAATATACTGCTGATTTTTTTTATTTAACAGTTAATTATATAAATTGAATGTTAAATTATGGATATTACATCGTTGAAACCAGCAATATAAGCTGAAAAATATGTTAACCCCATAAGTCTAACAACAATAAAAAAAAACGAAGGTTAAATTATGGCTTCAAAAGTAGTTGAAATTAGCAATGTTTCAAAAAAATTTGGCAAATTATCAGTTCTTCATGATATTAACCTCATTGTAAATGAAAAAGATTTAATGGCAATAATAGGCCCAAACGGAGGTGGAAAAAGTACTCTCATTAAAATCATCATGGGGATCCTGACACCAGACACCGGTGAAGTCAAAATCTTCGACAGGGAACCTAAAAAATCCAGAAAATTAATGGGATATCTACCGCAGCATGTTGCTTTTGATCCTGATTTTCCTATAAACGTTTTTGACACAGTACTTTCCGGCAGATATCACGGATTATTTAAAGGTTACAAAAAAAGCGATGAAAAAGCAGTCAAAAAAGCTTTAAAAAACGTGGAAATTTACAAATTAAGAGATAGACAAATAAATGAAATCTCAGGGGGACAAATGCAGAGGGTTTTTATAGCTCGTTCCATTGTAAGAGAGCCTAAACTTCTCCTTATGGATGAACCCATGGCCAGTATAGATCCTGAAATGCAAAATTCGTTCTACAAATTATTATCCCGTTTGAATGATAAAATGACTATAATCTTAATAAGTCATGATGTAGGGGCAGTTTCGGCCCATGTTGATAAAATAGCATGTCTTAACCGTGAATTATTTTATCACGGTTCAGTGGAAGGTTCTGCAAAAGGATTAGAAGAGGTTTATAAATGTCCTCTTGAACTTATAAGCCATGGTATTCCCCACAGAGTTCTGGGAAAACATGAAAAATAATACAATAAAGGAGATTATTGATGATTGAAAATATACTTCAGTATCAGTTCATGCAGAGAGCGTTCATAGCAGCGGTGCTTGTGAGTATCGCATGCGGAATCGTTGGAACCTACGTAGTTATAAAAAGAATAGTCTCTCTAAGTGGAGCAATATCCCATGCTGCTTTTGGTGGTGTAGGTCTTGGCTACTTTTTAGGTGTAAATCCAGTACTGGCAGCTATTCCATTCAGTATTTTATCTGCAATGGGAATAGGCGCAATTAGAGATCGGGTTAAAGTTAGTGAAGATACAGCTATTGGAATATTATGGAGTGTAGGTATGGCTATTGGTATAATTTTCATAAATTTAACTCCAGGAAACGCTCCAGACCTCTTTAGTTACCTTTTTGGAAGCATACTAACCATAGACAACTCTGATCTTTTTATAATGTTCATTTTAGATCTAATAATTATAGCAACAGTTTTCCTGTTCCAGAGAGAATTTCTGGTTATATCATTCGATGAAGAATTTTCAAAGGTACTGGGAGTTCCTACAGAATTTATTTACATGCTTCTCCTGTCCCTAGTGGCTTTAAGTGTTGTAGTTCTTATTAAAGTAGTTGGAGTTATCCTTATAATTGCCCTTTTAAGCATTCCTGCTGCCATAAGCAAACAGTTTACCTATAATATCAAAAAATTAATGGTATTTTCCATTATAACCGGTGCTATTTTAACTGTGATTGGCCTGCTGCTTTCATACATATTCAATTTAGCTTCAGGAGCAACTATTATTTTAGTTTTAGGAATAACTTTCACAGTAGTTTCGCTGGTAAAAAAATACTGGTAATTCATTATAATCCAGGTTATACATCAAATAAAAGGATTAAAAATGGAATTTGCCATTCTAAACTTCTTTTTCTTAAGATTTTATGCACAGATAATATCACATGTGAAATAATTCACATTTTAATGGACAAAATTTTATTTATTTGTGATAATTACTTTAAATCAAGGGCCGAACAAGTCCTGGTGAAAAGTATGGATAAAATCATCCTTCTTGTTATTTTTTCCATTCTTTTCACCTCCTTTATGCCTTCTGATTTTGAAATTTTATACACCAGACATTAAAATAAGAAATTTATGTTGAAATTTTTAATTTTATGAATTTGAAATTGAGAGTGTTGCGAAATTTTAAATTTAGCAAGTGTTAAAGATGATAAATCTTTGACAGATTTTTTTGGGGATTTTAACAGTTCTTATCGCCTTAAATTCTTTGAATTTTGAGAATTTTAGCAATTTTTAAAAAATAAGTTTTATATGCAGACCAAAATATAATTATAAATTGGTCTGCAAATGTATGCGTGGAGGCGATAACTAGGCAACTATCTATATTTACATGCACTAGTTTTCAATTAGTTAATATATTATTACTTATTAATAATACTTTCCATTATTTGATATTATCAACTTATCAACCTAATAATCAGTATATTGTACATTCCCAATATTGAATATATCATCCAATTTAAAATTTCTCTAATAAATTTAATTGAAAATACATAGAACTAGTTAATCAAGTTAATTACATTAATTAAAATTGAAAGCTTGAATATTCAAAAATAATTAAATTTATACAATGATCCGTGATTATAGATAACATATCTGTTTTAAACCATTTTTAGATGTTATATCAATTAAATTATAGATTCAAAAATTTAATATAAATAATCTCAAAATAAAAAAATAAAATTCAAATACTGTTTAAACTTTAATTTCACTTAAAATAAGACAAATTTTCTTTTTATCTTCCATGAACTCAATTGAACCATTAAAATGTTCTAATATTGTCATTATAAATTTTAACATTGATTTAGATTTTTTAGATCCATTAATATCTTCTCCAAAATCACCATAATCCATGACCAGTTTAACAGTCCCATCATAAGATTTTAAACTAATGTTTAACTCACATTTATCCTCATCTGATTCAAAGTAGTTACCTTCAATAAATTCATATTTTAATTTATCTGATATAAGCTCATTTAGAATTAATCCAAGGATAATTGCAGTATTTATATCAATTAAAACTCCACCAATATCTAAATTTAGTTTAACAAGATCTTTATCAACAGCATATACATCCAGTAGATAATTTATGAGGAGAGCAGTATATGTATTAAAATTAACCATTGCAAAATCTTCGGACTGATCTAGTATTTCATTAAGCATCATAATAGCATTTATACGAGTCTGGCTTTTAATATAGAAATCAGCTGAATCTTCTTCTTTAATTACAGAGGCATCTATAGTTATTATAATTGAGATCAATTCAAGAGTAAACTGAATACGCCCATATATTTCATCTATGAGCGTTTCTTTTTCCTTTATTTCTTCTTGAAGATATTTATTGGCTCTTTCTAGCTCTTCTGTTCTTTTTTCAACCAGTTCATTTAGATAATATCTGTGCCTGATTAATTCATCTTCAATTAATTTACGTTCAATAGCATAAGATATAGATCGAGACAATAAAAGACTGTTAACCTGTCCTTTTACAAGATAATCCTGTGCCCCTTCGCTTACAGCTTTAATGGCTGTTTCTTCATCATTGAACCCGCTCAATATTACAATAGGTATCTCAGGGGCCTGTTCATATACGCTGAAGAATGTATCAAGCCCAACACTATCAGGAAGACTCAAATCAAGCAGTAAAATATCAAAATCATTCCTAACAAGACACCGAAGCCCATCAGAAAGTCTTTTAGAATGGTGCAGTTCAAATACCGGACTTTTAACTTCTTTCAACATTTCCTCTATTAATCTGAAATCTTCAGGATTATCTTCAATTATTAAAACTTTGATAAGCTTATCCTCCATATCTTAACCCCATCAATCTCCATTTAAATTAGAAGGTAATTTAACAACTGAAAGCCAAAAATCTTCAATAGAGTTTATAACTTTAAGAAACTGGTCAAAATCCACAGGTTTGGTGATATAACAATTTGCATGATTATTATAAGTTTTAATTATGTCTTCTTCAGCACTTGAAGTAGTTAAAATGACAATTGGCACGCGTTTTAATGAATCATCTTCCTTCAATTCTTTTAAAACTTCACGACCGTCTTTACGGGGCAAATTTAGATCAAGCAAAATAACATCAGGTCTCGGTATGTCTGCATACTCCAATTCTTGATTTAAAAAGGCCATTGCCTCTACACCATCCTTTACCACGTACAATCTATTTTTAGTTTTTGTATCTTTGAAGACTTCTTTTATGAGTCGTGCATCTGCGGGATTATCTTCAACCAGTAAGATATTTATTGGATTGGTCATCATTGTATTCCCTCCTATGAAGTATACTTTTTAAAAGCACAAATTCCATATATTAATTTAAAGTATTATATCTTTTCTGACTATTTAATAAATTGTGCAGTGAGTACTCAATTATTTTAAACAATGTTAAAATATTTTAACCCGCCGGTTAACTTAAACAAACTAATTTATAAGTTTAAAATATAATTAGATAAAAATATAGCATTAAATTTTAATTTTAACTTAGAAAACTGTGAAAAATAAGAATTCTAAAAATATAGAGCATATTCTATTATTTAAATTTGAGATATAACTTACAAAGTTATATTCCAATTATAATCGTATCATATATGTTAATGGAACTCCAGTTTTTTACTACAGATTCTATAGGAATAAGTAACTGTATAACATCACCCATGCCCCTACAGGGGAATATTATACAAGTATTATTGAATTTATCTGTATTGGAATATTTAAATATTAAAAAAGATTTTTCTCACATGATTTTAAAGTATTTTATGATAGAAATAGTAACGAGATAATTGTTATATCCAAGACTAGAAAAATGGATTTTACATACAGTAACTAGCTCATAGATATAATGAGCTATAATTACTTAAGCATTGTAATTACATGATATCCAATAATAGTAAATTAGATAAATGAGAAAAAACTTATATATGGTTTATTATCGTATTTAGACTTGTAACTTTAGATAAATACTTAACAGGACGTTATAAATATTAATTTCTTTTAAACAAAATAATTTTAATAAATATATTCAAATCCCATTATATATAATGAGAATAGTCATGGATGTTAATTTTATTTAAAGTTTTAAGGCTACATTTAAATTATAATTTTATCATATATTCTATTAGAATTAATTTCCATATCCCTTTTAAACCATGAAGTTAATTAAATTAAATTAGTAAACATTAAATTAACTATTCTTAAATTTACATAAAGGAGAAGTGAGATGACCAACGACAATATTCCAAAGGACTATGATCATAAAAAAGAAGCCTTATGGCAGGATAAATGGCAAAGAGACGATACATATAAGTTCATAGGTGACGGAACAAGGCCAAATTACATAATTGATACACCTCCACCATATCCTACAGGTGCTACCCATATGGGGCACGTCTTAAACTGGACATACATAGACATAATAGCAAGATTTAAAAGAATGCAGGGCTATGATGTCCTTTTCCCACAGGGATGGGACTGCCACGGACTCCCTACAGAAGTTAAAGTAGAAGAAACCCACAATATCAAAAAAGGAGATGTTGCAAGGGCTAAATTCAGGGAAATGTGTGTAGATCTTACACGTACAAACATCAAACAGATGAAATCCCAGATGCTGTCAATGGGTTTTTCACAGGACTGGTCCAGAGAATTTGTGACCATGACTCCAGAATATATGAAAAGGACGCAGCTGTCCTTTTTAAAAATGTATGAACAGGGTTTGATTTACAGAGGAATTCACCCTGTAAACTGGTGTCCAAGATGTGAAACTGCGATAGCTTTTGCAGAAGTAGAATACCATGAAAATGAAACCTACCTGAATTATCTGGAATTTCCAGTTGAAGAAAGTGAAAAAGGTCTCATGATAGCAACAACCAGACCTGAACTTTTATCAGCTTGTGTAGCTGTCGTTGTACACCCTGAAGATGAAAGATATAAAGAAATGGCGGGGAAAAAAGTAGAAATACCTTTATTTGGGCGTAACGTTGAAATAATAACGGATGAAGAAGTTGATCCAGAATTTGGTACCGGAGCAGTTATGATATGTACCTTCGGTGATAAAACTGACGTTTTATGGGTAAACAAATATAATCTGGACATAATAGAAGCACTTGACGAAAAAGGTGTAATGAAAGATGTTTCATGCAAATATGCAGGTATGAATACCCAGGACTGTAAAAAACAGATCATTGAAGACCTGAAAAATGAAGGGTACCTCAAAAAACAGGAAAAAGTAGACCAGAACGTTGGATTATGCTGGAGGTGTAAAACTCCAATAGAAATACTGGTTAAAAATCAGTGGTTTGTAGCAGTAAAAGACCTCATACCCGACGTAAGAGAAGCCAGCGCTGAAATGAAGTGGACTCCAGAGCATATGGAAACACGTCTTTTGAACTGGACCGGTTCAATGGACTGGGACTGGTGTATATCCCGTCAAAGGATATTTGCAACTCCTGTTCCAGTATGGTACTGCAGCAAGTGTGGAAAAGTACATCTTGCAACTCCAGATATGCTCCCAGTAGATCCAACACAGGACAAACTAGAAGGAAAATGTGAATGCGGTAACGATGAATTCATCGGAGAAACAGACGTACTCGATACATGGATGGACAGTTCAATAAGCCCTCTTTCTATTACAGGCTGGCCTGACGAGGATTTTAAAAAATATTACCCTGCATCACTCAGGCCGCAGGGGCATGATATCATAAGGACATGGGCATTTTACACAATACTCCGGTGTAAAGCACTTACAGGAGAAAAACCATTTGATGAAATAGTCGTCAACGGAATGGTATCTGGTGAAGACGGCCATAAAATGAGTAAATCAAGGGGCAACACCATATCGCCAGAAGAAGTGCTTGAAGAATACGGTGCAGATGCACTCAGGCTTTGGGCTGCAAACAGTGTCCCAGGTTCTGATGTTCCTTTTGCATGGAAAGATGTAAAATATGGATATAAATTCATTAGAAAATTCTGGAATGCATTTAGATTTATAAATATGCATATACAGGACTTTAAACTAAGCGTAAGTGAAGAAGAAATCCAGAAAAACTTAGATCCTATGGATAAATGGATATTATCAAAATTAAACAGGCTGCTTGCTGATGTAATGGGTTCAATAGAATCATATAATTTTGCCAATGTAGTAAACAGTATTCAGGCATTTATCTGGCATGATTTCTGCGATGAATACATTGAAGCTGTAAAATACAGGCTTTACAATGATTCTCCAGAACTCGAGATGTCAAAAGAAGCCTCCCAGTATACACTTCAAGCGGTTATATCGACTTCACTAATCATGCTGGCACCGTTGACTCCTCACTTTGCAGATGAAATTTACCAGTATGTTTCTGATACGGGTATAAGCATCCACAAAACTCTGTGGCCAGATGTAAACTTTGAATTAATTGATGATGCGGCAGAAGAAACTGGAGAAATCGGAGTAGAACTTATAGGAGAGATCAGGAGATTCAAAGCATCCAAGAAAATGCCTTTAAATGCAAAGATTAAAACTCTAAACATATACACTCCTGATACTGCTTTAATTGGCCAGATCGAAAACCTGAAAGAAGATATAAAAGGCACCATGAGAATAGAAAGTTTAGATGTGATGACGGGAAAACCAGATATTAAAGAAAAAGTAGTTGAAATCACCCCAGTCATGGCAAAAATAGGTCCTGAATTTAAAGGAGACGCTCCTAAGATTGTAAACTATTTACAGTCCGAAAATATGGATGAAATTGTAGCAACTCTTGAGGATAAAGGAGAAATCACAATTGAAGGCAACAAACTGACATGGGACCATATTGAAGCCAAGAAAGTGGCGGTTGGTAAGACTGGAGAGAAGGTAGAAGTAATTCACGCAGCTAATTTAGATGTAATCTTAGAGGTAATTGTTTAACCTAAAAATTTCGAAAGAGTTTACACCGCTTAAAAATAGAAAATTTTTAAAAATTTACGTGATTCAATGGAACTGGAAATTCAAAAAACTGATAAGATTGAAGGGGTTATAAAAGCTCCTCCTTCCAAAAGTTACACCCACAGGGCTATTATAATTTCATCACTTGCAGAGGGGAAATCTATACTCAATGACCCCCTGTACTCTGAGGACACACTTGCATCTTTAAATGCATGCCGGGCACTTGGATGCGAAATTAAAAAAGAAAATGACAGATGCATCGTTAATGGTACTGGAGGAGTTTTAGAAACACCAGAAGATGTTGTAGACCTTAAAAATTCAGGGACAACACTTAGAATAATGACCAGCGTCTCGGCTCTTGCTTCAAATTATACTGTTTTAACAGGCGACAGCTCACTTAGAACAAGGCCCATGCAGGATTTATTAGATGCCCTTAAAAATCTGGGAGTTACGGCATTTTCATCTCGAGGAAATGGGAAACCACCAATATGTATCAAAGGAGGGTTTAAAGGAGGCAAAACAGGTATAAAAGGTGATGTAAGCTCTCAGTTTATTTCATCTCTTCTTATCGCATCTCCCTATGCCCAGAATTCTGTTGATATTAACGTGGATGGTGATTTCATTTCCAAACCTTATGTAGATATGACAACAGACATCATGGAGAAATTTGGAGTTAGCCTGGACTACAACAAAAAACAGGGATCATTCCATATAGATCCCCAAACCTACAAAAGCAGGGATTATACAGTTGAAGGAGATTATTCCTCAGTTTCTTATATAATAGGAGCGGCCGCAGCACTTAACGGTAAAGTTACGGTGAGAAATGTTTTTAAAGACTCAAAACAGGGCGATAAACAAATATTAGATATTGTCAAGGATATGGGTGCTGAAGTTAAAGTTAAAAAAGATGAAGTTACAATAATTGGACAGGGAGAACTTAACGGTACGCATGTAAACCTGGAAAATGCTCCAGATCTGCTGCCCACTGTAGCAGCACTTGGAGCCGTATCAAACGGCGTTACAACTATTGGGAATGTAGAACACGCCCGTTTTAAGGAAACAGACAGGATTCATACCTGTGCCCTTGAACTCTCAAAACTTGGCGTAAAGGTTACAGAAAAAAAAGATGGGCTTGTAATTAAAGGAGGAGCTAAAGGGGGAATAGTTAAATCTCATGGAGACCACCGCCTTGTGATGGCGCTCTCGCTTGTTGGATTAAAAACAGGTGGTTTAACCATAGAAAACGCGTCAGTTTATGATGTATCGTTCCCTAATTTCCCAGAGGCTATGAAAAGACTTGGATGTAATATAAAAACAAAATAGAACCATTAACTAAATTTTATTTAATCCTTTAACTACAATGTACACTACTACAAAAAATTTTCCCACAAAAAAGCAAATACCTTTAGTACTCCAACTACATGGTAATCTATTTAATTACTGAAAATATAGTATTTTTATTACAAAAAGGGGAACCAGATGGACATGACAAGAAAAAAAGTAACCAAAATCGTAATCCTTGGGTCAGCTGATTCAGGAAAAACAACTGTTATAGAAACTCTTTTAAATAGAAGAGAAGAAAAAGTAACCAAAATAGAATGTAACGGTACAACAGTTTCACTTGATTACGGAAACACTGTTATTAACGGTGAAAAAGTCCATATTTTCGGCACTCCAGGTCAGGAAAGGTTCAAATTCATGCGGGAAATATTAACTACCAATTTAAGCGGTGCAATTGTAGTAGTTGATAATTCTGTAGGCGTCACAGACATGGATATCAGAATACTGGAAACACTAAACAGTGGAAACATTCCATATGTAATTTTTGTAAATAAACAGGATATTGCTCCTGGAGATCTTGAATCCGAATATATAAAACCCCATACTCCACTAATTCCAACCACTGCAACAACAGGAGAAGGAATTCAAGAAGGATTAGAAGTTCTCTTAAACTTAGTATAAAACCTTAATAATTTTAATTTTCTTTTATTGATAATATGTATTCAATTATTTTAGGACCATCAACCATCGCAAGCCAGTTCTGGTGTGAAATGGCAGTGGACTTGAGGCGTCAGTATGGTGAAGTTCAAACACCCGAGAAAGAAAAAGGCAGCGAAATTCATAAAGACAGATTTCTCGAGATTTTAGAAGAAATAGTGGTTGAAATAAAGACTCCTGCCGATAAACTTCATTCTAATGTTCATAACATGAATGTAGAACTTGATCTATACCAGAAAGAAGGTTTAACCCGTGAACTACCTATTTTATCTAAATTTAGAAATGCGCTGATAAAAGGTATTATTGACGAGATTAAAGTTGTAGAAGAAGTTGAAGGCCTAAAAACACATAAAAGAACTCAAATAATTGAGATGAAGACTCGAAAAAGCCAGAATCCACCATCATCCCAGCAGATAATTAAAGATAAAATGCAGGGCATGATTTACTGGTACGTGCTCAACGCCATGATAAATGGAAAGACTGAAATGGGAGATTTCTGGTCTGCTTACGGTGTTGATTTAATTGAACCTGATTTTAATGAAATTATTTTAAGTGAGGAATATATGGAAAGCCTTCAAATTCCTGAAAATGAACAAAAAGAAGTTGGTACCTTACTGGGGATTGGAACACTTATAACTGAAGTTATCCAGAAATTTAAAGAACTCCCAGAACTATCTAAAACCATAGAAATTATTTATATAAATCAAAAAACACTTACAGAAGTCCACAGGGAAAAATACAGGTTCGACGAAAGGTTTTTTACCCGCGGAATGGAATGGGCACTTGAGTACTGGTCTGGAAAACGGAGCCCTACCTCTGTTGGAGAAGCAAACAACTGGAAATGCAACTTCTGCGGCTATTACACTCTCTGCCCTGCTATCCACAAGAAATGGAAACAAGGTGATTGAAATTCAAACTCAAATGAAAATCAAAGAAATAATGGACAGGCTTCATAAATACGTTAAAATACCTGTGAAAAATCCAAATCCATTCAGGGTCCTGATTACAACTATTTTATCCCAGAGAACACGGGATGAAAATACAGATGAAGCAGCAGCTACCCTTTTTGCAGTATACAAAACACCAGAACAAATCGCCAACGCTCCCACTGAAGAAGTAGAAAAATTGATCAAAAAAGCAGGTTTTTTCAGAGTAAAAACAAAACGGGTAAAGGAAGTTTCAAGAATAATCCATGAAGACTACAAAGATGTCGTTCCTGATGATATAAATGAACTTCTGGCTCTTCCAGGAGTGGGAAGGAAAACAGCAAACTGTGTTCTAGTTTATGGGTTTAGATTAAATGCAATTCCCGTAGATGTACATGTACATCGGATATCAAACCGGTTAGGGCTTGTAGAAACAAAATCTCCAGAAGAAACTGAAATGGAGCTCATGAAAATTGTTCCTGAAGACTACTGGCTTGATTTAAATGAGAGTTTTGTGAGGTTTGGGCAGGATATCTGCAGACCTATTGGCCCTAAGCATGAAGAGTGTCCGATTAATGACCTGTGTGATTTTTACAGGGATATGAAGAAGTAATCCTCTTAAAAAATAAAATCAATTAACTAATTCTTACTTCTTTCAATTTATACATCTGATTATTCTTCCATGCTATTTTATGTATTATTGTCTCCTACTTTTAAAAATTAATGTGCTAATATACACTTTTCTTGATTTATTTACAATATTATTTCATTAACTCTTTTTTTATTTCGTGCAATCTTTGTTATTTTTATGTAAAACAATCTTTTAACCACTCTCAAAAAACAGAAATATTTCATTAAAGTTCATTTTTAGAAATTATTAAATAATATTGACCATATAATAAGTAATACTTTTCTTACTAAAATTACTGGTATTGAAGGTCGGATATGCGTGGGAAATATTATGTACATTGCATCATTCACGTTAATCGTTCTTACTTTAGCTGGCGCCTTGAGTATGGTTAATGTAAACGATTATTTTACCAAAAGCAATGCCTATGAAAATACTGCACAAACAATTGACCCCCACGATGATATAAAAATTTTAAATGAACAGATGGTACTAACTGGGCTAGATAAATATGTTATCAACGGGCAGGCACAAAATACAGGGCAGTACAAACTGAGATATGTTTCTATAACCGTCAATTTTTATGATAAACGCGGACATTTATTATATTCCAGTTTTGATGCTAAAAGCTACATTAATCCAGGTGAAACATGGAATTTTGAAGTTCCCTATCGAAAATCAGGTACGCCCTATTCTTACAGCGTAAAAGTTGGGCCAACTTTACTTAAATAAACATTAAATTTTTAATTTTGGAGAAATAATACTCAGTTAAGAGATGATTACAACATTTTTGCAGGATATGATTTACAGCGGACAAAATCCATTGCATACTAATTATTCTCAATTACAATTAGCTCAGATATGCCCTTGCACCTAATTTTAGACATAATATAAATAAATCATAGTTTTTACTGATCTTATTGAAATTGTAAATTATTCCTTTTTTAGAGAACGCCTTCTGTAAAGAATTATCCAGATCATTGTCACAATCCCTGTAAATACAGCCACATACACTAAAGTAACAGCACTTTCTCCCCCATAAATGATACTCCACAGTATTTTTAAGAAAATTATAATAAACAACAGGATTATACCCCATTTTAATGATCGTTTCCAGAAGGCATAACCCAGCAAGAAAATTCCTGCAATTAATGCTCCAAATTCAGTTAATTTCACAACTGATAAAGGGCCTAATATCCACTCTTTCTCATTAGCAAGGAATTCTTCTACTGTGGGGTTCACCACATCTGGTGCCTGGAAAAAAACAGAACTTAAAAGTGTTAGAAAAATCATAGCTGCGGCAAGGGTTGCATTTCTTTTAAGTGCAAAATAACAAAATCCTATCATAAATACTGGCCTAATTAACCAGCTTAATACATTAGCGTGCCTGCTGAAGTACCAGTTAGCAAATCCTGTATTTGTCATTAGTAATACCCATAAAAGAACACTTAAAGATGCAAATAATAATAATCCAAAGTATTTTCTAAGGAAAGTATACATTTTATTTGTAGTGGTGTTTATTTTGTCCATAAAAATGTACCCCGTTCTAAATCTTTAAAAATCTTCGATGTATATTAACAAATCTTAGATATCTTAATTTTTATAATTACCTCCAGACATATCTGGAAAATATTATAAATTATATAGTTCAATAATTAGATCATGCGAATGTTGAAAATTAATTTAGAAAGGTCTATTTTATATAAACTGACTGGTTCTTTATTTTTTAAATCTGTAAAGAGTATAGACCTCCTGGAATGCCTCAAAATAGATACACAGGATAATTTTAAATTAATAATTGTTAAAATTGTGGTTAAGGATGGAACAGATCTAAAACAACTGAAATTACCAGAAAATGCTGCAATTTTGGATATATTAAATTCAGATAATGGAACATATACCTGTTTGATGAAGGTTCATTTTAACAAAGTATTTATCCCTGTACTAAAGAAATTTTTCAAAGATAATATCATCTGGAAATCCCCCACCTATATGAATGAAAATGCCATTAGTTTAACCTGTATAGGTGATGAAAAAAGTTTAAATAAGATTATACAAGATATAGGTGACTTTGAAACCTTTAAAAATGCAAAGTTGAGTTATTTTCATTCATGTATTGAACAAAAAGGAATACAACAAATTTTAACCAGCAGACAGCTTGAAGTAATGCGTTGTGCAAAAGACTGGGGATATTACAACTCTCCCAGAAAGATAACATCTAAAGAATTAGCTGAAAAGATGGGTTGTTCCAAATCAACCCTGCTTGAGCATCTAAAAAATGCTGAAAATAAAATTGTAAACTACATCATCTAATCTAAAATATAATCAGTATTATATTCGTGACCTAATGAAATCATAATGTATGATAATTTAATCTTTAAAATTAGTTTCTATTTTTAAAAGAAAAACAACATTTTTATAATAGTAATTAGATTATTAAAAATTATTCTAAGCCTTAATTTATTTAATAAACCAATTAAATATTATAAAAGTTCATTTAATCTGTTGAAATCTAATCCAGGGAACTTAAAATAATTATAATAGAACTATATTTATTCAAACCTTTCAGCAAGCTTTTTGATCCCTTTTTGGAACTTGGGAGAGATATAAATAACAGGCTGTTTAATTGAAACAGCTTTATCCCTCAAACCTTTATCTGCAGTAAAAAGAATTGAATCTGTGGCGACAGCAACTTCCAGAATCATGTCATCTTCAGTATTTATAAGTTTATTCCTATTTTCCGGCCAATCTATTCCATAATTACAATAAATGATATCTATTTTTCTTTCAGCTTCTAACTCCTTTAACTTATTTATTTCATTGTAAAACCCTGCCTTTAATTTTCCTTCACATAAAATTAAAACTATTTCTTCAACAAAATCAGGAATTAATATCTCAAAGCAATCTAAAAATCCCAGTTCTACCACTCTTGAGAGCGTATGGGAGATTAGAATGCATATATCCGGTAGAATCCTAATAATTCAGATCAGCTCCAATTTCATTTAATCATGCCATATTTTGTTTAAGCTAAAATTTAATTTAATCTATTAACATTTAACATCGATTTTAGTTGGATTATATTTTATTTTTGTTGTTTTAATTATTTTAATCAGATGCAATCAACAGCCTATCACGAAAAATAGAATTTAGGACTTTTACAATTTCTAAACATTATTACAGCAAAATCAGAATTTTTAGAGTTAGATATCGACGCCCAGATGATATACCTTATTTAAGTAATAGCAGGTTAAAATTTCATTTATAATAATTTTTGATTTTCATATTTATTTTGTTCTATTAATTAATTCGTAAAATAAATTAATATCAAATAACATAATAATATTACTTATTATATTAAAGGGGGATGAAACTGTGATCAATATTGATAATTTTCCAGTAGAATTAAGATGGAAAATTGCTGCCCAATCTGCAAGTTCACTGCTATTAACCCATGAAAAAGTATATAAAGATATTTTAGGTCCAGATTACAAAAAAATTCAACCATTAATGGATACAATTAATTACATATCATGGATCCAGGATGGAAAAAATGCAAGTATCCTATCAAAATATCTAGGGCTTCCAGCTAAAACTGCAGAAGAAATTGAGAAAACCAATGAATTAATCTCAGAAATTCTTTATGGGCCCGAAATAAAATATAAAATAGTTTATACCGTTGGAGATCATGCAAAAAGCCAAATAATAAGCTGCCCATTTCTAAATAGAGCTAAAGAGATAGGTTTAGAAAGTAAAACTCTTTTTGAGAACTGTAATGCTTATCATGAAACATTTGTTAGTAATTTAAACCCAAAATACACGAAAAAATTTACCAAAGCAATGTGTAATGGCGATGAATACTGTGAAACATGTATTGAATTAAAAAATTCATTTACTGAATAAAATATTTACAGTAAATGACGTAACTTTTTAAACATATAAATTTTTAGGTATTCCAAAATCGAAGCTCACAAAAAACCAAATGTTTTTTTTGTGATTCAAAATTCTACGAATTTTGAAGGATTTTCACTGTGTCAAAAATATTTGGTCATTCACTATAAACAGGATTAAGTGTAAAGCTGTTTATTCCTAACATAAATTATAGGCTATTTTACAGGTTTACATTTTAAATGATCCTTGGTCTCGTGATAAATTTTCCAGTATCCTGATTTTTCTATTTTATCTTTAGCAGTATCCCTTTTTTGGTGTCCTTCATCAATAATCAAAGTTCCATTATCTTTAATGAGCCTATTAAGTTCCCCCAGAAATGTTGTTGGGTCTTTTATCATAAAAAACATGTCAATGGCACAGATAACATCTGCTGTCTTATCTGGAAGAGGACAATTATATCCATCAACAAGAACAGTTTCTGTGTTTTTCAGCCCCAGTTTTTTTATCCTTTTATTTACTTCTTCAGCTGCCATTTCATGAATATCAGCAGCATATACCTTTCCATTTTCTCCAACAAGTTTAGCAAACTCTATTGTGTACCTACCAGGCCCACAGCCATAATCAATTACAGTTATGCCTTCAGATATACCAAACGTTTTAGACCTTTTTTTAGCCGAGGGATAAATTAAATCCATGATCTTAAATGTAAAATTCATGAATTTAAAGGAACTATCTGACATTTTTTCATTTTTTACCATACAAGTCACTGCATTAAATTTAGTTACCGAGGTCAGCGACTTCTTCTGCAAATGCACCCAGCACTTTTTTAGATAATCCCTCAACATACTTGAGTGATCCAGCACATTCGTGGCCGCCGCCGTCTATTCCAGCTTCAGGAATTCCCTCTGCAAGTTTTGTTACAATGGTGTTTAAATTAAATCCAAATTTTTCATTTACAGCATCTGTTGCCCTTATGACTCCAAAATCAGGGCCAAATGAAAGGGTTATAATTGGAGTTTCTTCTCCATACTTTTTAACCATTGTATCATGGACATAACCAGTGGTTTTACCCGGAGCAGGATATGTGAATTTATGGGCATATTTCTCAACATCTAAAACATTGAATATTACCCCATTAGGGAGTTTTTGAGTTTTAAGATTTGGAAGTGCAGCCCTCAGCTGATTTTTAACTCTCTTTTGAGATTCATTGTAAAGTGCCCCTATGAGCTTTACATGTTTATCATAATTTCCAAGGCCTAAAATTGTATCTATAATACCTCTACCGTTCATGAACCTCAGATAAAATGCCTCAAAATCGACACATGTTGCAATTTTATCAAGATCTTCCCTTGTATAACCTTTTTCACCAGCAAGTTCTATATACTTTTCAGCTTCCTCTGAGCTTGCATGGTCTCCAACTGCAGCAATACCTGGTAAATGCATTAAACTTTCCTTAACTTCAGGATTTATCATTTTTGCCACTTCATATGCAAGTGCCCCCGCTGTTATCTCAGAGTTACCACCAACAAGGTAAGGATTCACGTGTACGTCCACATAATCATCCACAGCTACCCTTTCATTTTCCACTTCACCAGGATAATGGTGGTCAACAACCACAATTTCAATATCGTAGATTTTAGCTTTTATAAGTGCCACAATATCTTCTTCAGTTGATCCATTATCAAGGAGAACTATTAAAGGTAATTTTTGGCCGTGTCTTTCCATATCTTCAAGGGAAAATGAAAGGTCCTTTACTACATCTTCTATCTCATAAAAAGGAGCTTTACTTGGGGCTCTCTTGAAGAAATGCCATTCTGCATCACTGCCAGGGTTTATTTCCCTTATTAAAGGAATTACTGCCTTTTCAATTGCAACCCCTGCACATATCCCATCTGCATCTGCATGGTGTCTTACAAGGATAGATCTACCATCGAAAATAGCTCTTCTTATTGCTTTTGCAGCATTAGCCATTCTTCCCCTGAGCTTATTCAGGACTTCACTTTCAATCAGGATTTCTGTTGTTTCAGGCATGGCTTTCTCATCAATTGCTTCATCAATAAGCCTCCTTGCTTCAAGTGACTCGTTACCGTGTAGTTTCTCAATGGATTCCGATTCTATCTGTATCTTACCGCTGTGAATGGAGACTTCACCAAGTACTTCAACAATATCCCCAATGTTTATGTGAGGATATACTCTAATTCCAGGCTCATCAAATGCAGCTACCCATGTAGTGGAGGTTTCATCTGAAATTGTAAAAATGGTCGGTCCAGAAGTCTGTTGAATCTGAATTACCTCTCCAACTATCCTTACCGATCTTTTAACTGATTTTTTAGTGATTTCACCAATAGGAGTTCTTGCAATATTTTTCCTGAGTTTAACAAGCTCATATTTTCCCTTAAGATTTGATAATGTAAGGTCAACCTCTCCTTTAGCCTTTTTAATGTCAATTACTTTAACAATAACCTCGTCACCAACATCATGGCCTAACATTCGTCCTCTAACTAGACCATAACCCTTTTTTGAGAGGCTTACAAATATTCCCCAATCTTCGACTCGTGTAACTTTTCCTTTATAATGAGAACCAAGTTCAAGATCATTTATATCACATGAAGGGTGTAAATCATATACCTTCTCTCTAACTTCACAGCCTTTGCAGTAATCACCAGATTCTATCTTTTTACCGCACTTTTTACAGACATTAATTTCGCCTTTACCCCCGCATTCTTCGCATGTTTCTGTTACTTCAACTTCCCCTTTACCTTTACATACATCGCATGGGACTTCATGTTCTTCTCCTAAATCAAAACGTTCCATAGCCCCTTTTGAAATACCTTTAACATGCTTTTTAACATCTACTTCACTTTTTACGCCGCTTCCATGGCAGCTTTCACAAACTTTGTAACTTAAGACTTTATGTCCTTTACCTTTACATTTTAAACAAGTTTTAATCATAAAATACCTCAACTCTGAATTTAGGTCTAAAAATATAGCTTATATAAAAACCATCAAAATTTAAAATATTGACCTACCAAAATGGTTTTGTGACTTGATAAAATACGAAAAATACAAAAATCCATGTTTTTGCATTTTTACTCCGTATTTTTATACAAAAAATAAAAACTGTTAAATTCAATTTTAAATTTTGAATTATTCACTAGTATTATTAAATTTAAATCGTTATTTACTAATTCGTCTTTCCCATTTAAATACATTCATGTTTCATTTTTAATGAAGTTATATCCTACGTTTAATTACCAGTGTTTTTTTTTGTTAGCTTACTAAAATAGAGTAATTCCTGTAAAATAATAAATCAATACTAATTATAAGTAAGATTATTTAAATTTAGATGGATTTTGGCTTACTAAATTTTTATTTGCTGTTTGATACTGGATTGATCTGTCCATGTAGCTGTTTGCAAGGGTTACGTGAGAATTTCCATTTGTACTATCCTTCTGTTTAAAGTAAGTAACAGCCTGTTGAAGCTCTGAAGTTGCATTAATCCTGGCATCTATTTGTACCATAAGGTTCTGCATATATTGTGTAAATACACTATCTTTAGAGTTTTGAGCGTAACTTAAAGCATTTTGAGCCGAAGTTTTCGCTGAATTAAATTCAGATAATGCGCTATCAGCATTTGAACTTGCAGTATCAAGTGAATACTTGTTCGCATTTGTCACTGCAGTATTATAGTAACTGTCCCCATTTTTAATATGATTACTTATGGTGGAAGAAATTCCATTTATACCGCTTACATCTGACTGAATACATCCAGATATAGCAACTATGGCCATCATAAATGTTACAAGTACCAATGGGATAATTTTATTTTTCATATAATTCACTTTTTTAAGTTAATAGACATTTATTTTCAAAGTATAAAATTTTACTGTTTTAATGAAATTTTTAGTTGTGAAATTGAAACTAGCAACTCTTTGAGTTCACTTCAAATCATTCAGATTTAATGGAGTTCAATATAGAAATTTTCTATTTTATATTCAAAAAATTATGTTACTTAGTAACTTTCTACCTTTATTTTAAGTTGACTAATTTCACTTATTTAAAATTAGATTACTCACCTTACAAATATTCCTAAATCTAATAACAGCATATCAACTAGCCCTACTTTTAAAACAGTGCCTCTATTGTATGGTTATCCGGCACTTAAAATGTAAAAACATATAGTTTAGGCAATGCAATTGAAGTTTTAAACTAAAAAAAATTAAATTATAAAAAAAGATTAAAGGTGTGTATTTACCGCCAATATCAGTTGAAAAATAATCCTAAACTGATTTCCATAATCCATGGATACTGCAGTATTCCCTGGCATTGATTACATTTATATATTCTAAATCAATTTCAAATTCAGTTTCTGGTTTATCACCTGGTTTAAGCATTTTTCTATAAACCCTGCCATCTGCAGCTATTTCTATCCATTCTATAAAATGATTTTCTTCCATAGGGTGTGGAATTGAACCTATTTTAACTTTAATTCCATTATCTGTTTTTTCAACTACTGGAACATGTTTTTCAGACCCAGAATCAGTTGTTTTTTCTTCAAGTAACTGCATTTCCTGGCCGCAACATACAAGTTTTCCTAAACCTGTATGAAGGACATTAACAATGTTTCCACATATGTTGCATCTATAAACCTGATTTTGTTCGGTCATTTATGGTCCCTCTTTTAATACTGCTCACACTTAATTTCAAAGTATTTTGCTGGATGGTCACATGATGGGCATTTTTCTGGAGGTTCTGTTCCAACATATACATGTCCACATTTTCTACAGCTCCATTCTACTTCCTTATCTTTCTTGTAAAGGGTACCTGCTTCTATTTGTTCTAAAAATTTTCGATATCTTTCTTCGTGATGTACTTCTGCATAACCAATTGCAAATAACCTGTCGCTTATGTCTATAAACCCTTCTTTTTCTGCTGTATTTGCAAATTCAGGATACATTTCAGAATTTTCATAATGTTCTCCTGCAATTGCTGATTTAAGGTTTTCTACTGTTGTCCCGTAGATAGCAGGTGCGGCAGCGGATTCAACTACAATTTCTTCAAGAGGTTCCCCACCTTCTGCTTTTAAACCCTGGATCATTTTCATTAACCATTTAGCATGCTCTCTTTCATTATCTGCAGTAATGAGGAAAATTTCAGCTAGTTGTTCATACCCCTCTTTTTTTGCAACTTTAGAATATAATGTGTATCTATTTCTTGCTTGACTTTCACCAATAAAGGCTTTTGCTAAATTTTCCATTGTTTTTTGCATAAGATATCACCTTGTTTTATTTATAGGTTCTTTTCTATAAATTTTTATCGGATTAGAAAAATAGTAATTTACATCAAATCTAATAATTTAAAACATTTTAACGTATCTAACTAAAATTTAAGCAATTATAATACATATTATTAACTATTAAACTACTTAATCCATTTACTGGATTATACATTATCTCAATTCCATTTTATTCATATAATTCCATTTAAATAATTATTTACCATTATTTTTAGCGGTTATTGATCTTATTATCAATTTAAAAGCGTTGAATACTAAAAATACAGGCACAAATATTAAAAGAATATAATATATGTTTGAGATCCATGCAGTTAAAAAATCAAATGTCATCATCATATTTATCATACTTATTTTATAATTAGTAATAAATCAGTTTAATGGTTTCCTAAATTTTATATTAATAAAAATTTAAAAATTAGTAATAATTATAATATTTCTGGTGGTAATATTATGAAAAAAAGTAAATATCTTGAAAATATGGGAGAACTAAAATCATTCTGGATTATAAATACTCCTGATACTAATTTTAATCCATTAGAAAAAGAATTATCAGTTGATGTAGCGATTTTAGGCGCAGGTATTGTTGGAATTACATCTGCTTTACTTTTAAAAGAAGCAGGATTATCAGTAGCATTAATTGAAGCCAAACAGGTTATCAAAGACGTAACTGCAAATACAACAGCAAAAGTCACTGCTGCCCACAATATCATTTATTCTAATCTTGAATCTCACTTTAGTAAAGAAGGAGCACGTATTTACGCAGAAGCTAATCAAAAATCCATAGATAAAATTGAGTCTATTATAAAAGAAAGAAATATAGACTGTGATTTCAGGCGCTTACCATGTTATATTTACAGTGAAAATCCAGATGAAAGAGACATGCTTAAAAAAGAAGCTGAAGCTGCTGCAGATGCAGGGCTTCAAGCCACATATACAGAAACCTCGCCACTACCTTTTGAAATTGCAGGAGCAGTACAATATGAAAATCAAGCAGAGTTCCACCCAAGAAAATACCTTCTGAATTTAATTGAAAGTATTCCAGGTGATGGCAGTTATATATTTGAAAATACAAGGGCACTTAATGTGAAAGAGGGAAATATAAATGAGGTTATCACAGATAAAGGCTCGATTAAGGCCAAAAATGTAATAGTTGCAACTCATTTTCCAATTTATGACCCAAGCCATTTATTTGCTAAAATGTACCCAAACATGTCATATGCTCTTGGTTTATACCTAAACAAGCCCTTTCCTAAGGGGGTGTATGTAAGCACACAGCCCACTGTGACGTACCGTTCATCCCCATCAAATAAAGGAGATATCGTGATAGTTAGTGGAGCAAATCATAAAGTAGGGCATGAACCCGACACAATTGCATTTTACAAAAAATTAGAAAAACACGCCCGTGATCACTTTGATGTTAAATCAATTGATTACCACTGGTCTACACAGGACAACATCACCATAGATAATATCCCCTATATTGGTAAAATAGAACCTAACTCAAAAGGAGTTTATGTAGCGACTGGATTTATGAAGTGGGGAATGACAAACGGAACAGTTGCAGCCATGATTATATCAGATTTAATTCTAGGAAATGAAAACAAATGGAGTTCCTTCTTTGACCCATCTAGATCAATGCCTAAACTTGAATCTACAAAAGAATTCATTGGTACCAACCTGGATGTTGCTAAAGAATTATTATCCGGACGTTTTTCAAGACCTAAATCAATGAAACCGTCTGAACTTGAAAATGGTGAAGGGAGAATAATAAAAGTAAATGGTAAAAAAGTAGCAGCATATAAAGACGGAAATGGAAATATATGTGCCGTATCTTCTGCCTGCGTGCATTTAGGCTGTCAGGTAGTCTGGAACAATGCTGAAAAAACTTGGGATTGCCCATGTCACGGCTCACGTTACACTTATGATGGAAAAGTTATCCACGCCCCTGCACTGGGAGATCTTCCAGAATACAAAGATTTAGAAAAATAAATTTTACTATCCCTATTTACTTATTTTTAATACCTAATCTCAATAATTCAATATTTACATATATTAAAGCTTTATTTTAACTAATCCCTTTTTTAAGGTAATATCAAAAGATATTTATCCATAAATATAATAAAATGTTCTCTTACACTGGATACTATAAAGGAGAATTTTATGGAAAATAACAACAATATTAAATTAACAGCTTTAATTATTGCAACACTCGCGTCCTTTGTTTCACCATTTATTGCAGCAGCAATTAATATCGCGCTTCCTGCAATTGGATCAGAGTTTCAAACAAACGCTATTTTATTAAGCTGGATACCCACATCATTTTTACTTGCATCAGCCATGTTTGCAGTTCCATTTGGGAGATTAGCAGACATATTCGGGATGAAACGTATTTTTACCTATGGAATTATCACTTTTACCATTTCATCATTTTTATGTGCAGCTGCACCTTCATCAATGTTTCTCCTTGCATTTCTGGTCCTTCAGGGAATTGGATCTGCAATGATATTCGTTACAAGCATAGCAATTGTAACCCATGTATTTCCACCAAAGGAGAGAGGTAAAGCCCTTGGAATAACAATAACATCGGTATACATGAGTTTAGCACTGGGCCCTGTCTTAGGAGGAATAATGACACAGGTTTTAGGCTGGAGAAGCCTTTTCCTTTTAATGATACCCGTGGGCTTAATAGTTCTTATACTCACTTTCTGGAAATTAAAGGAAGAATGGGCATTATGTAAGGGAGAAAAATTCGATTTACCAGGTTCTATGATTTACAGTATATCCCTCTTCCTGATTATATATGGATTTTCATTACTTCCAGAAATTACAGGTGCAATAAGCACAATTTTAGGGATAATTGGAATAATAGGCTTTATTATATTGGAATTAAAAACTCAAAGCCCAGTATTTGAGATTAAACTGTTTAAAAATGCAACTTTCGCATTTTCCAATTTAGCTGCGCTGATCAGTTACAGCGCCACATTTGCAGTGGTTTTCCTCCTGAGCCTGTATTTACAATACATAAAAGGTTTAAGCCCAGGAAATGCCGGGCTGATTTTAATAGCCCAACCTGTTGTCATGGCTGTTCTGGCCCCTATTGCAGGCAGGCTTTCAGATAGATACAACCCTCGCTTAATCGCATCTCTCGGTATGGCGTTTACAACAGTAGGCCTTCTGTTATTCGTCTTTTTAAATGCAAACACAAGCTACGAGTTTATAATAGCAGGTTTAGTTATACTCGGCGCAGGGTTTGGACTCTTTTCATCTCCAAATACCAATGCAATTATGGGGTCTGTTGAAAAGAGATTTTACGGGGTGGCATCTGAATCGGTTGGGACAATGAGGTTAATCGGGCAGACACTTAGTATGGGAACAGTCCTGATTATTTTCGCCCTGTACATAGGAAATGTTCAGATCATGCCTTCTGAGTATCCTGCACTTCTGTTGAGTGTTCAGATCGCCTTTATCGTGTTCACGGTGCTTTGTTTTGTTGGTATATTTGCTTCACTGGCTAAAAGCGGTGCAGTCAAGCAGTAGTTCAAATACACCAATAAAACCTAAATTTTATTTTATAATCTTTAAATAACTTTAATTCATTTCATTTTTTAAATAAAATATTTAATAAAAGAATATTTCTTGATGTGTCCATTTAAATTATTTTTAAATATGATCTGGAAAATTAAAAGGTGCAAATTAGTAAATAATTAATTATTAAAGCTAATTCATATAGATTTATTATAATCAGTATTTTCTATTTCTCTGTAATTTGTGTACTTATTTATCAAAACAGGATAAAATATAAGTAGTACAATCAACATTACAGAACAATTGATTAGACGTAAAAGAGTGACTTCACAATGAAGAGTATAAAAGAAATTGCTGAAATTTTGAGCAGGGATTTGTCTCAAAGAGAATTAGGAGATCCTTATTTTAATGATTCTGATTACAGGTCATGCCCACTTAATAAAGAATATTTTCATGAAATTAACTCCGCTGAAACTGATAGGAAGATTGCATTTGTGGATGGTGGAAACCAGGAACTTTTACCATCACCAGTTTATTCAGTACAGTTAAACCGTGTTTATTTCAGCATATTTAAAAATAATAAACGGGTTCCAATTAGATCAGGGATTCCCCAAAGGATAGAATTTCTTTCTTACACATATTCTCAGTTAGAAGGTCACGATATCAATTTTGAAACAAAAATAAGGCCAGTAAAAGATAAATTTAACCCATATTTACCTGATGAAAGAGATCTTCAAGCAAATGCCCGTAAAGAAAACGTGGAAGCAGGAACACAAGTAGGAATGGATAGAATGGCATCCATGGCCCGAAGATTTGCTGAATGGAAAATTACAGGACACGTTATAGAATCAGAACTAGAACCTGGAGATATTATGGTAAGAGATGGATCTCTTCAAACTGGCCATCAACGCGAATATAAATATGAAGAAGATGTTTTTAGAAAAGCAATGGACAATGATGTAATTATCACAGGGTTATCTAAAACATGCAGGTTAGCTACTGATACAAGAGTTTCACTTATTGATTCTATTCAAAGACTAGCGGATGATTCAGAGATTAAATATGATAAATGGTGTTATTATCCAGTTGCATGGAGTAAAGATACTAACCGTGAGCATAAAGCTGTAATTATGGTTGTAAAATTAAATAAACATGCCCACACCGCATTTAGGTTTGAAATATTCAAAGAACAAGCTGAAACTATGAGTGATAAGGAAATATGTGAACTAGTTTCATGCATTGCAGATAATTCTAAAGATATTAAAGTACCAGGATATCCATATGGGCTTATTGATGCAGATTTATGGGCCAGAGTTAAGAATGAAGAAATGGAAGGTTATAAAGCAAAATTATATTCTGAACTTTCAAGAATGGGGACCTGGAAACAGGTTAATCCACTAATCAAAATTGTAAATACACATGAAAAATTAGATGGGCAATGAGGTAGGTTTAAATGACTAATGAAAGAGGCCAAATTATAGGCGGCGGACTAAAAGATATTATCATAAGAGAAAAAAATGGCGAAAATTTAGAACTTGGTGAACTTTTAATTGTAGAAAATGCCTCCCAATCAAATGAAAGGAATTATACTATCCTTCAAGTTAAAGATATTGAATATAAAAGCCAGGCCCATCAATCCACCCATGAACTGCTTTCAGGTATGAAATTAGAAGGTTATGACCCTGATCTTGAGTTTATGGAACCTGAGTTGACCAATTACAATTTAGGACGAGCTAAGTCGTTACTCTATGTTCAAGAAAAGATAACGGGCAGTGAAAGAGAATATATCACCAAAAGTCCAAAAAGACTGCCTAATTTTTTCAGCCCCATTAAATCCATTGAAGAATCCGATTTAAAATTTTTAGAACCAAAAAATCTCGAAAATTCAATTTATTTAGGTGATATTAGAAGTGGATCAACTGTAGAAGAAGGAATTAAAGTTTATATTGACCTGATTAAATCATTAACACATCACATTTTAATCCCTGCTACAACAGGTAGGGGAAAAAGTAATTTAGTTAAAGTAATGCTCTGGAGTATTTTAGATACGGAAGGAGCAGGTATACTTGTTTTAGATCCTCATGATGAATATTATGGAGACAGTATTAAAATTGGCCTGCGTTACCACCCTAAAAAAGATGAAAAACTTGAGTACTATTCTCCAGATAAAGACAATGATGATGCAGTCACATTAGCTATAAATGTGAAAAAAATACGGCCATATCATTTCAGCGGTATTGGAGGATTTTCTTCAGCCCAAACTGAAGCCATAAGAACAATTTATAATAAATATAGATCAAATTGGATAACTAAAATTGCTAAAGGAATAGATAGGGATGTCCTGAAAGAAATGGGAGTTCATGAAGGGACTGCTGAAGTTTTAAAGAGAAAAATGGAAACAAAATTAGGAGTATCTGCGGTTGCTGTTGAAGAAGGTGATCCCACAAAGGGAAAAAAATGCATATTTAACAGTAATCTCTTTGTCGGCGGGGACTACGGATTGTCGACAGTAGAAGACATTGTTAGGGCATTGGAAGAGGAAAAAATTGTTATTATTGATAGTTCCAAATTAAGCGACTTTGAAGAACTGTTTATAGGTAGTATCATAACCAGCAATATATTCAGTAAATATAAAAGATACAATTCCAAAGAACTGAAAAATAAACCAGTTATCAGTATTGTAATCGAAGAAGCACCGCGAGTTTTGGGCCAGGACGCAATAGAAAGTCACGGTGGAAATATCTACGGTACAATTGCAAGAGAAGGCAGAAAGTTCAAAATAGGTTTAATTGCAATTACTCAATTATCAAGTGTTATCCCTAGAGCGATTTTAGCCAACATGAATACTAAAATTATTTTAGGAAATGAAATGTCACCAGAGAGATCTGCAATAATTAACAGCGCATCACAGGATTTATCAGATGATGAAAGAATTATTGCCAGCCTGGATAAAGGTGAAGCTATCGTTAGCAGCGTTTTTACCAGATTTGCCATTCCTATTTATACCCCTGAATTTAAAAAATATGTTAAAGAATATTTAGATGAAATACCACAAGACAAAACAAAAGACCTTAAAACTATGGTCATAGGTTGATAAAGATGTACAAATTTGCTCACATTGCAGACTGCCATTTAGGAGCCCAAAAATATTCAGAATTAAAAGAATTAGAAATTAAAGCTTTTAACACATGTTTAGATACATGCATGAAAGAAAAAGTTGATTTTATTATCATCGCCGGAGATTTATTTCACTCAAATCTCCCCGACATGAGCATTGTTAAACAGGCTGTTGGAAAACTAAAAGAAGTATCAGACAAAGGAATTCCAGTTTATATTAACTACGGCAGCCATGATTTCAGCCCAAATGAAACTTCAATCATCGACGTAATTACAGAAAGCGGGTTATTAAAAAAACTATTCAACGGTTACATTGTTGAAAATGAAGCTGGAGAAGAAAAACTGAAATTGAAGTTCCTCACTGATAAAAAGACAGGGGCTAAACTAACAGGAATATCCGGGCGGAAAATGGGATTGGATGATTCTTATTACAATATGCTTGATAAAAAAAGTTTAGAAGAGGAAGACGGCTTTAAGATTTTCGTCTTCCACACATCCATTAAAAATTTACTCCCTGATTTTTTATCCAAAATGGATGGAATTGACATAAAAAAACTCCCCAAAAAATTTGATTACTACGCTGGAGGGCATATACACCAAAGGATATGCGAAACCCAGTTAGAAGGTTACAATATCATTACTTATCCCGGTCCTCCTTTTGCAGGATCTCCTAAAGATCTTGAAATAAGCGCTAAAGGCGAAAAAAGAGGTTTTTTCATTGTTGAATTTGATGAAAAAATTAAAAGCGTTAATTTCTGCAAAGATTATTTTCACGAAGTGGATCTAGCTAAATATGACTTTTTATCATTTAAAGCAGATGATAAAAACTCAAACCAGCTCTACGATGAGATTATAGAAAAAATAAAGCAGGAATACGTTAATGAAAAAATAGTTATCTTAAAGGTAAAAGGAGAATTATCGGGAGGTAAAACATCGGACATCAATTTCCAGGAAATAAAGAGAATTCTTAATGAAGCAGGAGCTTTACATGTAAGTATTAACCATCATGGGCTTGTTTCAAAGGAATTTACAAAAATCCGCGTTAAGGGAGAAACCACTGAGGAAATAGAGGAAAATTTACTTCTAGAAAACATTCGTAACATCGAAGTGGGGCAGGACGAACTTAATAAGAAAGAAGGGGCTAAACTCGCTGTTAATTTACTAAAAGCACTGCGAAAAAGTCCTAAACCTAACGAAAAGAAGACTGATTATAAAAATAGAATTTTAAGTGAATCATTAGAAATATTAGATTTGGAGAGTCAATAAATGATTTTTAAGTCACTATTACTAAACAACATAAGGAGCTATAAAAATAGTGAACCTATAAATTTTCCTATCGGAACATCTCTTTTTGAGGGGGATATAGGTTCTGGAAAGTCTACACTCTTGATGGCTATCGAGTTTGCTCTTTTTGGTCTTGGAAATCAGAAAGGTGATTCTCTGCTTCGAAAAGGGTCAAAAAAAGGATCGGTAACCTTAGAATTTGGTGTTGGTGATGACAATTATTTAGTTCAACGATCTCTAATACGGAAAGAAAATGACGGGCCCGTTAGGCAGGAAAAAGGAATTTTAGGCATGAATGGGGGAAAAATTGAGTTATCACCTTCTGAAATCAAAGAAAAAATTTTAAAAATCCTCAATTTTAAGGAACCCCTCAATCCACGAGCTCAAAGTGTTATATTCAGATACGCGGTTTATACACCCCAAGAAGAGATGAAATATATACTCTCCCAAAAACCCGATGAAAGGCTCCAAACTCTAAGAAAAGCTTTTGGTATAGAGGACTACAAAATTGCCGCTGAAAATGCAAATATACTGTCCAGGTCAATTAAAGATAAACTCATTGAACTGAAAACTGAAACAAAAGATCTTGATGATAAAAAACAGGAACTGTTTGTTTTAAAAGGCAACTTAGACGCAAATAAAACTAAAAATACGAAATCTCAGGCACGCGGGGAAGAACTGGATATTTTACAGAAAAAACAGAAGGAAACACTTGAAAAACTTCAAGAATCAGAATTGGAACTTAAAAAGATACAGACTGAAATTCCACATTTAGAAAAGCAAATTAGTGAAAAAGAAAAGCTGACTATTACGTACCAAAATGAAGTTAAAACTTGTGAAGAAGAAAATAAGCTGAAATTTATCCCTCAAATTGAAGCCCTAGAAAAGATTGAACAGCCCACCTCTGAAACTGAGGAAAATTTAAGCAGTAAACTAGTTGCTATTAGAAAAATTATCAAAGAACACGACAGTTTAAAATCTAATTTAGCTCTTCTAAATGACAGCAAACAGTCAACTGAAAATGAACTGGGAGAAAATAAAAATAAAACTTCTGAAGGACTTTTAAGAGAAAAAGATGCTTTAATTCTCACAATAAAGGAAAAATACGATGCATTCAAGTTAGATAAGGAACAGCTGCAAAAAATTACTGAAAAAATATACAAGTTAGATGTGGAAAAATCAGAAATTATTAAAAAACTGGACAATGTAGATGGCCTTGGAGATTTATGCCCAATATGCGGCAGTACACTAAATGAAGAACATAAAAAGAATTTAAAAGCTGAAAGCGACGAAAAAATCAGGAAAATAAATTCAGAATCCAAAATATTAAGCCAGGTAGAGTTAAAAGGAAAAAAACAGTTAGAATCAGAAGAAATAGAAATAAAAACCCTGGAAAATAATTTAAATGACTTAAAATTAGTAATAGATAAAGTATCGCGTTTAGATGATTTAAAGAATAAGATTAATTCCATTTATACGAAATTAAACAGTTTTGATACAGATTTAAAATCAATAATAGATGGTTCTGTTGAATTTAATGAAACTGATAAATATATAACTCATTTTGAAACCCTGCTTGATAAACTCAAAGAGTACAACCAGAGCCAGAAGGATTTAGAGAACGTCAAATATCAATTTAAAAAGAATTTTGATAAAATAAAAGAAAATGAGGGAAATATTGTTGTTTTAACTGCAGAAATTAATTCATTAAAACAGGATTTAGTCACTTTCCAGACAAAGTTAGATGAATTAAAAAATATACCTAATGAGATTGCCGAGGTAAAATTCAACTACCAGAAAACAGAGGAAGAGTTTCAGGCAGTGAAAGAAAAAATTGTTGAGACAAAAACTATTGTAGAAAAATTGGAAGAGGATATATCAAAAGTTAAAGATGAAATCAACAAAAAGGAAAGTCTCAAGAAACAGTTGGATAAGTTCAATGATTATCATATCTGGCTCAACGACTATTTGATTCCTACACTCAGCTTGATAGAAAAACATGTGATGCAGAAAAGGTACGAAGAGTTTAACTGTGATTTCCAGAAATGGTTCAGCATCCTTATTGAAGACATTTCAAAAACAGCTAAAATTGACGAAGAATTCACGCCGATTGTAGAACAGGACGGGTTTGAACAGGATATTAATTATTTAAGCGGCGGCGAAAAGACCAGTGTGGCATTAGCCTACCGTTTAGCTTTAAATAATATCGTTCAGAAAGTTTCTACAGGAATGAAATCCAATTTATTGATATTAGACGAACCAACCGATGGGTTCAGCAGGGAACAGCTGTACAAGGTCAGGGAAATTTTAAATGAACTGGACTGCCCACAGGTTATCATTGTGTCTCATGAAAGAGAACTTGGAAGCTTTGCAGACAATGTGTTTAAAGTGGAAAAAATCGATGGAAATTCCTGCGTTACTTTAAGCGGATAATTTTCATTTTAAATTTTATTTTATTCAAATTAATTTATTTTAAGAGATAATATCAAGAGCTTACCCCATAATTTTTGTATTATTATTTCTATAATATATACTATGAATTAACTCTAAACGGCCCTAATAAACATACGGCCAGATAATTCACATTATTAATCATTATGAAATATATTTATATTATATGATGTTCCGTAAATAATCTGTTAAAATTAAGGGGTTTAAGGAAAACTATGTTTTTTCTGAACTCCAAAATATTGAAACTATCAAAAATCGAAGATTTTCAACGTTTAGGGAACATAGCTCCTTAATTATGAAAATTAAAACAAGTAAAAACTATCAAAAACGTAATTTTTGATGCATAAAATTATAAATTTCGATAGATTTTCACATGTTTGCGAAGTTCTCAAGAATCTATAGGATTTTTGGAACACAAATATAAAATATTTGTAAATTATGCTTCGCAAATGTGATAAATTCGTAGAATTTTGAGGGAAATTTTTGGAGGTTATCAAACACGATGTGTTTGGAACCCCATAAAAATAAAAATTTTTTGGAGGTTGAAGGAAATTCAGAATGAATTTCCTGAACCCCAAAATTTTTGTTAACAAAAATTTTGGAGGTTGAAGAAACGCGTAGCGTTTCTGAACCACAAATATGAAATATTTGGAGGTTCTCAAAAATTCATTCTGAATTTTTGGAACCCCAAAAATCAAAGATTTTTGGAGGCTTTAAAACGAATATAAATTTAAAGAATTTAGGCATGCCTTTGGCCATAATTGCATTTATAGTGGTTATGCTAATTCCTTTAAATGGTCTGAGTTATCAGGGTCATGCTGCAATTGCACTGCTTGTATTCGCCATAATAATGTGGGCGACTGAGTCTGTACATTTAGCAGTTACTTCTTTAATTATACTTTTCATACAGCCCCTAATTGGAGTAGAAAGTTTTGATAATGCAGTAATTGGTTTTGCAAATCCAATCATATTCTTGATGATTGGGGGGTTCATCATAGCAGAAGCAATCCGTAAAAGCGGACTTGCACAGCGGTTAACCTATGCAATGCTCAATAAGTTAGGTACAAGTCCTGGAAGAAGCCTTTTTGTGGCAGTTTTCTCAACTGGAATTCTTTCAGCGTGGATTGAAAATGTGGTAGCATTCGCCATGCTGTTACCTATCATTAAGGAAATTATACCTTTAATGGGTATTAACGATGCTGAAAAAGGAAAAAGTAATTTTGCAAAAGCTATGGTTCTCGGAGCCTCCTACGGTTCTCTGGCCGGTGGATTAGGTACAGAGATAGGAACCGCTCCCAACCTGATGGCAGCAGCATATACTCATCTACCATTTTTAAACTGGATGATATTCGGATTTCCACTGGCAATAGCACTAATGCTTATCATATGGAAATTCCTTGGTTTCATGTTCCCATTTGAAGTTAAAGGAATAATAGGCGGAAAAGAAACTATTGCTACAAAAATGGAATCATTAGGTTCCATAACAAAAACAGAGAAAATAACTCTTGGAATACTGCTATTTACCATACTGCTATGGGTTACAGCAAGTTTCACAGGCATAAACAGTTACTCTGTTGCACTTATCGGTGCAGTTCTCTACTTCATATTTGGTGTTGTTGACTGGAAAGACGCCCAAACCAACGTTGATTGGGGATTAATTATCTTCTTTGGAGGTGCACTCTCACTAGGAGCAGCATTACTCAACACTGGAGCCGCTTCATGGTTAATAAAAGATATCGTAGCCATGTTAGGAAGCAACCCATCAACAATGCTGATAATGCTGGTACTTATGATTATAGGCGTAATTATCACCCAGGTAATGTCAAATATAGCATTATCCGCTATTTTGATACCATTATCAGTGACATTAGCACAAGCACAGGGACAACCAATAGGAGTTTATGCAATACCAGTTGCAATTGCATGTTCACTATCGTTCATGTTACCAATGGCAGACCCAACAGTAGCAATGGCTTACGGTACAAAATATGTAAACATCAAAGAGATACTCAAAGCAGGAGTACCGTTAATTGTAATAGGAGTTATACTTACCCTAGCTATGCTCTTGACAATAGCCATACCATTCCATATTATAGGATAAAATTGTTAGTAGAATTTTTATATTCTACATTTTATTATTTTTTTAAACATAAAACCAGTTTTAATTACGTAATTTTTTTTCATTCTACAATAACTCTGCCTCTTATTGATGAATTTAATCCATCATAGTAATTATATTTCCCTTCTTTATCAAAGGTATATGTGAATGTATCTCCTTTGTTTAAAGTTGGACTCTCAAAGTTTCCAGTATCATTTACTATTTTACAGGGAGTATTATCCTGATTAGTCCATCTAACCATTGTTCCTAACGTAACATGCATTGGTTGGTTTAAATGTAGAATTTCCAATAATAATTGTATTAGTTTGCTTTTCTGCGTACAGACAGATACTGAAATTACTCCGATAACCATAAAAATTATTCCAATTCTTATAAGAGCTGAGTTCATGATTTAATTAGTATTCCCGGTTAGATAATAATTTAACTAAATATTATATTATAAATGGAGTTCAGTATACAGTATCTAAAATATACATAAAAGAATCTAGCTTCTATTTTTAATTTTCAATACCAACACATCAGGATTACATTATAAATCACCATACAATTTACCCTTTTAAACCATTGAAAACTATTAGTATGTTGAATCAGAAAGTTATATAGTGAATTTCATTATTTAAAACTGATATCATCAAAAATATGTGAAAATATCTCTAAACATTAAAAGATGTGATTAAATGATTACCATTACCCAAAAAGAAAATCTAGTTTTAAACCAGATTAAATATTTTCAGGCAGAATACAGTAACGGAGTACCTTCCAATATTTTAAAGTTAGATCTTTCCATGTCAGAAACTGAATTTAAAGATATACTAACAAATTTAGAAAATAAGGACCTCATATCCAGAAATGATAATTATATTAAAGCTAATGCAGTCGATGCAAAGATTAATGCAGTAGAATCAAGGGCAGACGTTTTAAGAGAAGACCTTAATCAGACAGAGAAAAAAACATTTGAACTTATCACAAATTTAGCCACTGATGGGTTTATTTCAAGGCATTTTTTAGAAGGAAATCTTCTTTATGGTGATTTAAAATTGAATAACCTCCAGATGTACCAGATTATCGTATCCCTTGAAAATAAGGGTTTAATCAAAAAAATTCAAAAGAAAGATGGGGAGTATTATTCCCTGTAAATTTTAAATTTGTAATATATTTTTTTTAATTTTAATATTAAAACTTAATTAAGGGTTTAAATACTATAAATAGTTTAAAAAATAGTTATTTTTATGTTTAAGCTTTGATAATCCATATAAAAATATTTAAATACTAATTTTAATAAAAGTATTACATGGTGATCTTATGGCTGAAGAAGGAAATACTGAAAAAATACCTGTTTCCCCTGCAACATTTGTATATCACACTGAAGATGAATACATAATGGAAGTAGAGCTTCCAGGCGTGAAAAAAGAAGATATAAACATTAACGTGACTGAAAATACATTTTGTGTTAGAGCCCCAAGAAGAAATACAGAATATAACGGATGCTGGGTACTTGCTCACGATTTTGATCCAGATAAAGGCAGTGCACAATATGAAAACGGATTATTAACCATTAGAATGCCTTTAACTGAAGAAAGGGAAAAGCCAAGCAGGGAAATAGATGTAATGTAAATATAAATTAAATCTTTTCTATTTTTTTTAGGAGAGTTAAATAATGGTAAAAATTGGATATAAACCTTCCATCGAAGAATTTGGCCCTCTTGATCTTGTATGTTTTGCTAAACAAGCAGGAGATGCAGGTCTTCAAAATCAACAAAAATCTAAGCTTTCGAAAATTTTATAAAATTTTCACATGCCGTAGGAAACGTAGCATTCGAAAATTAAAAATTTTCGATGCGTCAAAATCGAAGATTTTGAAAGTTTCCTCGGCCCCGAAAACAAGTCATGCAAAAAAACCATGGTTTTTTGCTGCGTCAAAATTGAAAATTTTGACAGTTTAGAGGGCCCTAAAAATTCAAAGCCTATAAAAATCGTAGATTTGACAGAATTTTTGAGGGATTTTTGTGAGATAGAAAAATGCATGCATTTTTCTATATCTATGATTTTGAGAACTCTTAAATTATCGAAATCTATAATTCCAATAATTTCCGAAGGGTTCGACTTTGCCATGATTTCGGACCATTATCATCCATGGATTTCACAAACAGGGTAAATTCCATTTGTCTGGAGTACAATTAGAGACATATCCCATGTAACTGAAAGGTTGTCCACTGTAACTGGAGTAAAATGCCCTACATTCAGGACACACCCTGCAATTATAGCCCAGGCTGCAGCAGCAGCTTGCATACCAATGAAAATGTAGCAACAATTTTCAAAAATATGGGAAGGGGAAAATAAACCCTGCTATAGTGAAGCTACAGTGTGCTGGGATGAAAACAAAGAAGAAACTCGAAAAAATGCCCTTAAATATTGGCCCATTAAATTAAATGATGTTCAAATAAACGTTGACCTTCCAACAACTACACATTTGAAAGATTAGCTATGAAAAATCAGTTGCTGAAAAAATAGTCTGCAGTAGTGATCCAGAGGATCATATAAATAAAATAAAAAGATATGCTGACGCTGGTTACGACCATATATGCATGCATCAAATTGGTCCAAAACAGCAGGAATTTATCGAATTTTACAAAGATGAAGTGCTACTGCATATACTTGTATTTAATCATAGAATCCATCAAAAATTAATTAAATTTACTTCTTTTTTTAAATAAAATACAATAATAACTCATTTCCAATTTAAGTTGTCCACGAGTAAGGATTAAATTCTGATGGCCGTATATACATTATATCTGCATATCCCCCTTTTAAAAGTGCCTTATTTATATTAACACCATTTACATAAACTACAGCAAGAACTCTACCGTATTTATCATAATGCTTTGCATTATCTATATCCAGATAAACCTCTTTTCCAAGACACGCCTTTTTTACAAAATTTTTAGCTTGCTGATATCCTGGCTGGTTTTTTTCAGGTGTATTTATGCCTACAAGTCGTATTCTCCCAACAGTATCAATATCTATTGTGTCCCCATCTACAACATGGTAACAGAGGCCATTTGCGTCATAGTGTGAAGAATTATTTGATATCTCCAGATTAAGGTTAGTAGATATATTATCTTCTAAATTTGAATTACTGTCATTTAGTCCATTACTTCCAATACATCCCGAAATGGTAACTACGAGTACGATAAATCCAATTAAAACTATTTTTGATTTCATTTAAGCCTCAAAATTTAATTATTTTAAAAGCCTTTCACCGAAAAACTAGTTCAATGATTTGTAAAATTCAATATATAAATTTAAAAATAAGCTGTGCATTTTCCATTCATCCCATTTAACAGATCAAAAATAAAAAAAGGAGGTATTAACATAATCCTGTTTTAAATTGTATTTACTATTGCCAGTTATGCACATCAGGTTTTATTGGTACTGTTTGTCGTTTTTGTAGTGTTAGTTGTCGTAGTTGTTTTAACAATTATATTGGTGAAATATCCATTTACAACTTTTCTGCCATTAATAACGCCATTGTAAGGAACTAAATAAACTCCACGGCGGTCATGGGATTTTCCATGGACCAAACAGAAGTCCATATCAGTATCACCAGCAACCCACAGTCCTTCAGGAGATGTCAATTGTGCCGGGCCTTGTTCAAAATATAAAACTCCCCAGTGATGTGTTGCAGGATTATAATTGTAAAAAACACGTGTATGATACTTATAATTTGTATACAAACTGCAGCTGCACCTTCCAGTTGCATAAACGTATTTACTGGTTACAACCACGTTATACGCTCCCACGCCGCATTTAGACACGGTAGCTACAGATTTATATTTCCAACACCATTTCCATGTATATTTCAACGAATATTTCCATTTGTACTTCCAGGTATATTTCCATGTGTATTTCCATTTTCCGTTGCTTTTGTACCAGTGCTTATACCACTGTTTATACCACGATTTATACCAGTGCTTATACCATTTTTTATAATAATATTTGTACCATATTTTAGTTTTTGTAGTGGACGCTGCATTCACTTTTAAAACGCTGCTATTATCATTTAAACTAATTTTAGCACCTTCATTCGAAGTAGACTGTGCACCTACTGAAGGAAAAATGAACGCTAGCATAAATGCCACTAATAGAACTGCGATCAAATATTGTCGCTTAATTATATCGCCTCCTAGTCCTAAATTATTAATACACCTACATAGGACATTACGCACCTGGATAATAATCAATTTTATATGACATATAAATTTTTTTATTTAATTCGACAAAAAAGAAGCCATTAAAATCTATTTTAATATTTAAAGCTCTATTAGAATTTATTTACGAAAGCCATTTCCAATCAACTCACTTCAATTAATTTTTAAACTATTCCTAAAATAGCAGAGTAATATTAATGAGTAAATTATGGAACAATGTATTAATTAAAAGACATTATCATTTAAAACTATATCCAAATTAACCTGCGGAATTTAATTAATAATACAGCAAATAATGATTATAAATTAAGAAAATAAATGTATTCAGACATATGCTTTTAAAAATAGTCAGTTAAAACTTAATTAACCAAATTTTTAGATCATATAGATCATTTAAAAATAAAAAAATCTGGATTTGCGTTAATCCAGTTTTTTTAAATAGCAGTTATTAAACATTTACACAAAATATCCGTTAACTACTTTTTTACCATTAATTGTCCCATTATAAGGGATTAAATATTTTCCCCTGTTATCATGGGATTTTCCATGAACCAAACAAAAGTCCATGTCAGTTACTGTACTGTACCACATACCTTCAGGGTTGTTCTTTCCAGAACCTACTTCATAGGCCAAAACTCCCCATTTATGCGATGATGGGTCATAATTTTTAAAGACCCTGGTGTGGTACTTATAATCGGTGTATAAACTACAGGTACATTTACCAGTAGCCATGACATATTTTGAAGTTACTTTCACATTATATGCAGCAACACTGCTTTTAGTTGTTTTAGAAGCTGCATTTACTTCTAAAATACCATTATGTTGATTTAAATTGGTTTTTTCGCTCCCATTTAATGTATTTTGAATTTGTAGCCCTTCAACTGAAGGTAAAAAGATGACTGCTGCTACTACCGCAAATAGTAACGCACTCTTAAATTTCCACGTAATTGTACCGCCTCCGTGTCCTATATGTTAAATTAGTCATTTAGGACGTCTTTTAGTACAAAGCTAATAATAAGTCAAGATCATATATAAACCTTTTGTTTTTAAATCGAAAAAAAGGCCCCTTCATATCTCTTTTTTAGATTTAAAGCAATATTAAAAGCTTTTATAATAACTCTCCATGGGCGAAATTTTTCGATTCTTATTTTAAGTAAAACGGCTCATTTAAAACCCTATTTCTAAAAATTAACAAGGAAGAATGTTTTTATAAAATATGCACTTACCTTTAAACCAGCTTATCGCATGACCGATATGGCCGGTTCATATATTATCATCATATAAAGCATAATTTCAAAAAAGAACCTCTACAAATTGCACATATACTTGTATAAACTATGATAACAATTTTCAATTAAGTTCTAAAAAATCCCGATTTATGTGATTGAAATCATATTAAATCATTAAATTGTAATACAATATTTAAATTAAATATTTAGGGATAAAAAGTAAAAATAAAGTGAAAACACTAACTGAAAATCAAATTTTGGTATACTATTAAATTACAAGTTAATTAATAGTAACTAAATGCAGATATATAGTTCATTTTAAATGATATATAACTAAAAAAATCATAAATAGGAGTTAAATAAATGATATTAATTGTAGGTGGAGCAGGATACATAGGATCTCATTTAAACAAAGAAATCAACAAAAAAGGAATTGAAACTGTTATATTCGATAATTTAAGCTATGGTCACAGAGACTTTGTAAAATGGGGAACATTTGAAAGGGGAGATTTAGGTAACATAGACGATATACGTGCTGTTTTCAAGAAGTACCCAATTGAAGCAGTGATGCATTTTGCTGCATTTACATATGTTGGAGAATCTGTAGAAGATCCACAAAAATATTACACAAATAACGTTAAAAATACTTTAAATCTACTTCAGGTAATGCTTGAGGAAAATGTAAAGTACTTCGTGTTCTCTTCAACATGTGCAACATATGGAAATCCTGTTGAAATCCCAATAACTGAAAACCATCCACAAAACCCAATTAATCCCTATGGAAAGGGTAAATTAATGGTAGAAACAGTCTTAAAAGATTATAGTGACGCATATGGATTAAAATATGCATCGCTGCGGTATTTCAATGCCGCAGGTGCTGATCCAGAAGGCGAAGTTGGTGAACTGCATAACCCTGAAACTCATTTAATACCACTTATCCTTGATGTTGCAGCTGGAAGAAGGGAAGATATTAAAATATTTGGAACCGATTATGATACTCCAGACGGTACCTGCATTAGAGACTACATACATGTCACTGACCTAGCAGAAGCGCACATTTTAGCTCTTGAATATCTTCAAAACGGAGGCGAAAGCGACTTTTTTAACCTTGGAAATGGAAATGGATTTTCAGTAAAAGAGGTTATAGAAACAGCAGAAGAAGTCACAGGTAAAGATATCAGGGCAGTTGAAGCAGAAAGAAGAGCAGGAGATCCTCCAGTTCTAGTCGGAAGTTCCGATAAAGCAAAAGAAAAGTTGAACTGGAAGCCTAAATATGATGAACTGTCTACAATTATAGAAACTGCCTGGAACTGGCATAAAAAATTAAAATAGTTCAAAATGTTGACATAATTTTAGGCCATAAATTAAAAGGTTTAAATTTTAAACTATCACATTTATTTTTAGCTTTACAGCTAAAATTTTAACCATAATTGAATAATTACTATTTTTATTTCCGTACATGTGTATCACAAAATGTAATATCTCCACAAATTAAAAAATGTGTCATTATTTAGATCATAGACACCTGCAAAACAAGTTTATACTGGTTAAATTACAATAATTCCATGCAACAATTCAATATAAAATGAAATAATTAAATTGATATTTTTAAGTTCGAATACAAATTTTAAAAAAAAATAAAATTAAATCAGATTAAACCCCTGTAAATCAGTAAATACCACAAGATTATAATTACAACAGCAAAGATCATTGCCCCTACAATTAAGCTTTTATCATTACCAAATATGATTGGAATAGGACCTATTAAAATTACTCCCCCGGTATGGACCTCCTCATTTTGAGATGTAGATTGTAGAGCTGTTCCAATAAGTATAAGAACGATCCCAATGAAAATAACGATAATTCCAGTAATTACAATGGTAGAAGCATTCATGGGTATCCCTTAAATTTTTTATAGAATTAACTTTTATCTATTTAATATAAATAAGTTACAGAATTAGGTTTAATCCGTCTTTTTAAGACGATATTCATATTTTCCCTCAGCAGATATTTTGTATTCAATGACGCCGTTTGTACACATTTCTGAGAGTATCTGTTTTAAGTCAGCATCCAGTTGACATTCTTCATCTTCAAGTTGGTTGCATAATAATGCATAACACGGACATGTAATGGCATCCTTTATATTTTCTTCTTCAGTCCATTTATCTGTCCTGTTTAGCGAATCATATATGGAAAGATATGCAAGTAGTGTCCTTTTTTGTTCTTCTGTAATTTCCACATCATGGGCTGTTCCTTTGATCTCCCCAATTAACATTTTAGTATTTTCAACTTCTTCTTCTGGTACTACAAGAAGTACATGAACTTCGTTTGCAAGGAAATATTCACCACGAATTAGCTCAAAGCGATCTTTGCGGAGTACCATTCCCCCTATATCTTCTATGTACTCAACCAGTTCATCAAATTTGTATAGACCGCCTCTAAAATAGAAAATCTCATACATAAAAAAAATCTCTAAATCTTTTTTAAAATTTGATGTGGCTTTAAAACGCTGACTCCAGTATCTTCGCCAACTACTTCGATTTGAACAATCCAACCAGGATTTATTTCGTCCGCCATAATATCTATATTATTAAGCAGCTCATTGGTTACTGTTTCAATAAGTTCATTCTTTGATTCTATGTATTCTCTACCCCTTAAATCGCACCTCACTACAAATGAATCATCTGAATTCATCTTTTCTCTTGCAATTAGCAGTGCTCTCTCCCAAATAGAATCCATTCTCGTTTTAACAACTGCATCAATTGGAACAACCTTAGATACTACTGTTGTTGGAGCTTCACTTAATATTGCTACTGCTTCTTCAGGATCCATAGTCAATTCCACCAAAACAACATTTGGGTACTGTGATTCTTTAATATAAAGAACGGGCTCGTAGCTTGAAAGTGCTAGTTCTAGTTCTTCTATTCCCACTAATTCTTCACCTGCATGTGCATCTTTATGGCCTTGAAGAGTTACCAGAAGATTAAAGCCGTCTATTGGCTTGATACGTCCACCTCCTAAAAGAAAACTATTACTATTATATGTAATTATTAATATATTAAAATTATGGATAATCATGGAATAAGAACTTTTAAGCCCATATTTGGAGCAATTTTAATTATTATATCCTAAAAATAATTATTAATTCATTAAATCAATTTTTGCTCAAATATAAACTACATTATTGTTAATTAGTTTCATAAAGCACCTACAAAATACAAATAATTAATAAAAACTTAATTAAACACCTTTTTTACATATCTAATTGATATTTATCCATAGTATCCATTTTAAAAACAAAATATTTAACTTCGAGTAGATCTTCCCATCTATGAACTATTACTATATATATAATTAGTAATATAGTGAAACTATGAATGACAGAGGAGTAATGACTGTTGACCTGATATTTGCAACACTCTTAATTATTATTGTAGCTGGAAGCATAGTAACCGTTGTATCAAACCGCATGGATACCACTTCACAAACTGAAGAACTATCCAAAGCAAGGATGACTGCAGATAATGTTGCAGAAGCAATTAACAAGGTTTATTCCAGCGGAACAGGTCATTCAGCCAACATCAGTTTGCCAAATGACATTAAAGGTGAAAAATATTATATAAACGTTAATTCATCAGGTGTTTATGTTACAGTAGGTGGAATGACAGGCAAATCATATATCATCCCCAAAAAAGTTTCAAATTCTTATTTAATGGATGAATCACAAATCACCATGTACTGCGGCTCAACATATATTATCAAAAATGTAAATGGCTCTGAAGGGTACAACTGGATAATAATTACAGGATCTTAATTTAAGACAAACTATTATATATGTATTAATAATAAATCAGATTTTATGGAAATTAAAGGCCAAGCATCCCTTGAACTTATCCTGATAATTGGATTTATCCTGATATTAATTTTAGGAATTGCTTCATTTCTAGGAACTGACAATGAATTGAATCAGGTCATGTCTGCAGCAAGAAGTGGGGCAATAGAAGGGGCAAATACAGACAGTTTTGCGATTTACCCCGAAGAAACATTTAAAAATTACACCATAGAACATAAGCGGCTTTTGAGTCCAAGTAGCGTGAAAATAATAAAAATAGACTACACAAACCATGGATTTGATGAAAAATATAACAAAACAAAAATACAGCTTAGAATCTCTGCATCAGCACCTTCTGTTACAGATATCAGCGATAGAAACGTTTTAGGAGACCGTGTGAATTTTTACGTGCGCAAAAGTATATGTGGATCATTTAGCACGTCTAATCAAACTAATGACCTGTTTAATCCTGCTTTTTCAAATAGATACGTAATTACAACTACCGATGTTATATGGATATGATTTAGCAGGTATTTAACTTAAATAATCATCGAATTAAGCGTGTATGCTAAAATTATCCCAATAGCTCCAAAAATTATCCCAATAAACCATACAATTGCAACTACATTCTTTTCAGGCATCGGCCTCCTTAAAACAGATCGTATAAGGGAATTAAAACCGCCGTCAGGAGCTACCAGTTTTCCATCATCGCCTACTTCAGTTGGAGCATGGTGATGTCTTTCAACAACTCCCGCACTGTAAAATTTGAGTGCTGCATCAATTATATTTGGGAGAAGTACAATAAGGGCTATGATTTTTACACGTCCTATAAACGCCACAAGTACAATACATGCACCTATAATAAGGGTCCCCACGTCTCCTGGAAAAACACGTGAAGGGTGCCTGTTATAGAATAAAAATGCAAGAAGAGCCCCTAACATAGCCATAGTTATTATAGCAACGTTATATTTGCCCATTATAATAACAGAAATGGTAAGAGAGATCATTGCTATTGCACCAAGCCCGGATTCAACTCCATTTAGTCCGGCCAGCATATTTGTTAAATTAGCACCAATAGAAACTGCTATAGGCATAGATAACATGTAAATGATTCCCACGTTAGGAGGGGCAATCCACATGATCGGTAGTCCGGCAAGCCAGAGTAAAATCAATTTTTCTTTGGATGATAAAACTACAAGGTCATCAACCATGCCTACAAGACCTACCAAAAGAATTACAATTAATGTTATTAAAAATTGATAATGATAAGCCGGATATAGCCAAATTCCAACAAACATTGCAATTACAAAACCAAATAAGATACCAATACCACCCATCTCTGCCACAATAGGCTTCGCAGGTTTATGAATATCCTTACCAACTATTTCTGCATCTTTTAATTTGTTTATCAATCTAGGCATAGTTAAAAAAGTTATTAAGAATGCAACTAAGCCGCAAATACCTGAAATTAATAGTAACATCTGATAATCGCCAAAAAACATATTTGCCATTGAACCACCGTGTTTTATATCACTTGTTTTTTCTGAAAGTATAAATTAAGTTTATTTATGTCAATAATCCATCGCCATATGACAGTACACTGTTCTAAGAGAAATACTTAGCTTTTCAGATATATCCTCTTTAAGACCATCACATAATCTATCCATCACCGTAAGACAGTACACTATTTTAAGATAGTATTCTTTTAAATATAATCCTTTAAAAAACATTCAAACGTAATTTATTATCTTTTTATAAGACAGTATATTGTTCTAATAAATATCAACTTCTCAAATATAATCATTTGAAAAACATTCACCACATGATTATCTTTTTATAAGACAGTATACTGTTCTAAGAGGAATACTTAGCTTTTCAGATATATCCTTTGCTCTAAGACCTTCATCACGTAACTTTTTAATTTCCTCTTCCGTCTCTTTAGAATATTTTGGTTTTCTACCTCTTTTTAGTTTAGTACCTTTGAGATAGTAAACTGTTTTTAAAGGAATTTCAAGCTCATCAGATATATCTTTTGGGCTAACACCTTCATCAATCATTTTTTGAACGAGTTCAGCTTCATTGCTACCATATTTCTTGGGCCTACCCCTTTTGATAACTGGTTCAACTTCAATTCCCAGTTCAGAAAGTGCATCTAAATATTTTTTTGAGGTTCTAGGGTATAAGCTGCTTGGAACTTTAATCTTTTTAAGATTGGGATATCTATCCAGAAGCTCCATGATCACCTGTGAAGATAATGCTCTTTTTACATAAATTTCATTATTTTCATCTTCACCCAAACTACCACCGTATGTTATAATTTTCTAAATACTTAAGTTAAAATTTACTGATTAAAAATTCATAAATTTTCCACAGTCACTTTTTAATCATTTCCAGGAACTTTTGAGCACGTTTAGATGTAGGCTTTCCAAATGTCTCAATTTTTTCTTTTTCTGCTTTTACATTCTCCGGATCAACTGAAAAAATATCAGATGCAACTTCAATAGATAATTTTCCTGTAATATTTAGAATTGCAGCCCCAACTGCAGGCGGATTTGACTTAACATGGAGACCCTTTATTTTATTTTCGATCTCAAATTTTTTTGCTATTACTTCTTTCATGTCTTCCATATACTCAATTTTTTCATCGGTATATTCCTTCAAAATCCCCACTACCTGCTTATCAAAATCTACAAATGCTTTCAACTGGTTAGTATCCAGATTTGGGCGAAGGTTTGGGAATGGTCCCGAGTATTTATTCCTTCTATCGTAAGAAGTGGTTAAATAATATCTAACAATATCCCATAAAATAAAAACTCTTGGTACTTCAACAAAAAGCTTTCTTTTAATTTTGTTTCTTGTTTGAAGATCACGCTCAAGCTGTCTATTTATAATATCGTTATCATCCATGAGGTTGTTTTCTTTAAGAATTTCATTTAATTTTTCATTCTTTATATCTTCTTCATCTTCAATATCTGAGGTTATTGAACCTGCAACATCTGATGCCGCTTTAAGAGCATTATCATAAATTTCAACATTATTTCTATTTTTTAAAAATTTATCCATAACATTATCCATAATTTCATCCACTATTTCCTTTGCAAATTTTACATATGCAATTGAAAGAGCGGTTTGAACCTGTTTATCATTTATAATAGCTGGTTTTTTTCTGTGAAATTGCAGAAATTCGATACGTGCATTACGGCCGTATTTCTTTCGAATTTCCCTTTCATAGTTCATTTCATCGTCCATATCCATATTGACTCTTTTTCTAATCCACCTGCCGTCTTCCAGTACTTTAACCACCAAAGAAACAGTTTTAACTATCCCTCTTTTTTCATGTTTCAGGACTCTAACGATGCTGCGAAATGCTTCCCTTCCCATAGGTGATAAATCAGACATCCTCACCATATATTCCCCTGATAAAGGCAAATACTTAAGTGTACCTAACCTGTAAACACCCTGGTCATTTTTTTCTAATATCAGATCTTTAGCTCCACAGCTGCATGTTCCAGATTCCACAAATTCAATTTCATGCCGTTTAAACTTCTTTTTACATGCACTGCATGTTATAGTTGCAAGTTCTTCAAGATGCCCGATTACAATTTTATGAGACGCAATAGACGATTTAACTCTATCTAATATATTTTTCTTGGCAGCAGCTTTCATTCTGAAGTATTGAGTCTGCCTTGAAACATCATGTATTTCTTCAGCTTTTAATTCAGTAATTGAGGAACGAGAAGATCTAATTAAAGACCTGTAGGGGGCTTTATAACCCTTGATCTCCATGGTATCTCTAAGTTCATACAGCTCGTCTAAATTTTCCTTTAAGTAATGATAAACTGTAATAAAGCTTTCGAAATCCCTAAGTTCTTCTACTTGTATCCTTTGACGTTTTATTTTATCAAGAAATTTCTCAGCCCGTGCAATTAAAACAGATTCATTCATTTCGTTCCCAAACTATACTTTTATAAAAAATAGCACTCGAAAGTCGTTTTTTCGAGGGCCTGAGCATACAAAATTCGTAGAATTTTGCAAGCTCTCGAAATCTTTGATTTCTGGCGTACAAAATTCGTAGAATTTTGCAAGCTCTCGAAATCTTTGATTTCAGGCGTACAAAATTGTAAATTTTGCAAGCTGTCCAAAATCGTGATTTTGGAACATACAAAATTGTAAATTTTGTAAGGTTTATTTTATTTTCTCACCAACGTGGGCATCTGCACTTAAAACGCTTAAACTATCAGAAGTTGCAAGTATCATACCTTCAGATTTTATTCCGAATAATTTCGCTGGTTTTAAATTAACCAACACAACAACTTTCTGGCCTTTTATCTCTTCTGGAGCGTATTTTTTAGCAAGACCTGCGACAACCTGTATTTTTTTCTCACCAGTGTCGACTATTAATTTTAATAAGTTTTCAGAGCCTTCAACACGTTCTGCTCCAATTATTTCAGAAATTCTTAAATCCATTTTTGCAAAATCATCTATACTTATAATATCTTTCATAGTTTCAGTTTCCTCTAAATTATCATAAAGTGTTTCTTTTTCTTTTTTAATTATGTTATCATCAATTTTAGAAAATAATGGTTTTGGTTTACCAATTTTATGGCCTGCTGGAACAAATTCACCTGCAGTTTTCCAGCTGGTTGTTTCTTCTACATCTAAATTCATAATTTCCATTATTTTAGAAGCTCTGACTGGTATATAAGGAGCTAAAATAACAGAAAGAACTTTTGCAAGCTGGTTACACAGGTAAATACAATTTGCTGCCCCTTCAGGATTTTCTTTTACAGCTTTCCACGGTTCCTTGTCATTGAAATATTTGTTACCGAACTTTGCAAGTCTAATTATTTCAATAAGACCTTCTCTGAATTTAAAATGCTCAATATTTTCTGAGACTATATCGGGAATGCTCAATATCCTGTTTTTAAATTCTTCATCGTACTCGTCAAATTCCGACGGCTCCGGTATACTCCCGTCAAAGAACCTGTTTGTAAATGTGAAAGTTCGGTGCATGAAATTTCCAAGCACGTCTGCAAGTTCATCGTTTACACGGCGCTGGAAGTCATCCCATGAAAAATCAGTATCGCGGCCAAGGGGCGCATTTACAGTTAAGTAATATCTTACAATATCTGAATCAAATTTTTCAAGGAACTGCGATGCCCATATAACCCAGTTTTTGCTTGTTGACATCTTTCGGCCTTCAAGTGAAAGATATGCCCCTGCAACAACATTATCCGGTAGTTTACATCCATAGCCCATAAGTAATGCAGGCCAGAATATAGAGTGATGGTATATGATATCTTTTCCTATAAAGTGAATTGCTTTATCGTTCCAGTAATCTTCCCATGGTTTATTTTCTCTCCGGCTCCACTGTGCAGCAGACGATATGTATCCAAGGAAAGCTTCACCCCACACATAAATTATTTTGCCTTCAGCATCTTCAAGTGGGACGGGAATTCCCCATTCCATATCTCTTGTAAGTATCCAATCTTTTAAACCTTCTTTTATCCACTGAATGGCATAATTTTTAACATTTGGAGGTAATTCATCATTTCCTTCTATCCATTCCCCTAAATCATCCTGGAAGTGACTTAATTTAAAGAAGTACTGTTTTGACTCCTTAATTTCAGGAGTAGAACTACATATAAGGCATGTTGGTTCTTCAAGCTGAATTGGGTCCAAATGCCTCCCACATGTTTCACAGTGGTCTCCCCTTGCCCCTTCCCCTTTACAGTGGGGACAAATTCCCTCTACATACCTGTCAGGTAAAAACCTTTTACATGTGTTACAGTAAGGCTGTTTAATGACCTGTTCATAAATATAACCCTTTTCGTAAAGTTTTAAGAAAAAATTCTGTGAAATTTCGTAATGAAGGGGATCAGTGGTCCTTGAAAAGTTATCAAAAGAAATATTGCATAGCTCAAGGTCACGCTTTATCATTTTATGAAACTTATCTGCAATTTCTTTAGGAGATTTTCCTATTTGCTCTGCCCTAACTGCAATAGGCGTTCCATGTTCGTCGCTTGCACAAACAAACAGGACATCAACATCATTCATCCGATTATAACGTGCGTAGATATCTGCTGGAATATATGTCGATCTCAAATGTCCTAAATGGCAGGGCCCATTTGCATAGGGCAGCGCGCTGGTAATAAATACTTTACTCAAATTTGTTCCTCCTTTATTAAAATGAACAACAAAGCCTTTAGACCTTGAAATTCATGATTTAAATTATAATAAGATATAAAAGCCCTTAAAAGCTGAAATAATAATCAATATGTTTTATATAAAATTTCTAAATTTAAATATATATTATTTTTCTATTTTCCTATTAATTTAAAATATAAAAGTCACCTATCTTTTTTTAAGTGGAACCCTTTAAAATATTTATTTACATCACGTGTCATATTTATGTATTCTTATATGATGGTACTCCTTTTGTGAAATTTATACTACATAGAGGTAGCTATACAGTAACTATTTATAATGAAGAGAATCAGAAAGCATTAATCGTATGATACCAATGTCCTTTATAAATCCTTTATCTGATGAAGGAAAACAAATAGTCAGGGAAGACGGAGGGGATTTAGACAGGATATTTGACGAAAATGATGATATTATAGATGCAGTTAATTCAATTACAGCTCAAGAAATATCAGATGATGCTTATATACCCAAAAGCTATGTTGATCTGGTGATTAAAAGAGTAGAATGGTACGTTGACAAAAAAAGCGATCCCAAATATAATCACAAAAAATATGCTTTCTTATTTTATCCAGAAATAGCAAAATTCGACGTAATTGCATTTTATATCCTTTGTCAGGCCATTGGGATTAAATATGGCCCTAATTCCAGAGAAAGTCGCGCAGTATCAGAACTGCAGGGACAGATCATTGAAAACAGGCTTGAAGAACTTTATGAAAGGGACCGGTTAGAAATTGTAGATAAAATAATGAACATCCTCATTGTTCAAGATAGAATTAAATGGACATCACTTGCTGATCTTTTAAGTTCAAAGAAAATTAACCTTCAAGATTTAGTTTTAAAAGATGGAAACGTTATACTGGACCGGGAAGATTTCATGGAATACTTTAAGGATGTTGTAAAACTCCAACAGCCCGAAAGAATGTACAACGTGTTCATTGGAAACAGGATTAAGGAACTCATCATGATCAAGATGATCATGCAGAACACTGAAAACTACATAAAAAACGTGCATGAAATTGCAGGGCGTGAAGTAGAACCCAATGCTACACTTTTAAAGATTGCAGAAGAAGTAGCTGATGCCTTATCAAAAGAAATAAGATATTATGGAGGTGGAGATAGCGGGGGAGAAGTTAAAGCTTCGCCGTTAAATATTGAAAAGTTCCCGCCGTGTATTAGAAAATCTTTAGATGGGATCAAGTCAGGTGGGAGAAATGAAGTCATTGTCCTGTTTTTAACGCCTTTTTTATCTTATGCCCGATTATATCCTTCAGTTTTCAGCAGGAACACAACTTTAAAGGTATCTGATGTTGATGCAGACCTCAAAATCACACAAAATGAAATCCTGCCAATGATCTACGACGCTGCAGACAGGTGCAGCCCTCCCCTTTTCGATGACCAGCCTCAAGAAAAGATCAACATCAATGCAAAACTTGGCTTTGGAATGAATGATAACCTGAACCTCCAGCATGAAGGAGAAACAACGTGGTACACTCCAATGAGCTGTGAAAAGGTTAAATTGAACATGCCTAACTTGTGCAGACCAGATAAGACATGTAAAGGCATAACCAACCCCCTCTCTTATTACAACAGAAAAATGAGGGAGAAATGAAATTGAATATACTAATTTGAGCAGGCCACGATAAATCTAACAAAATGATAAAAACATAGCTGAATTAAATAATTAAAAAAGGGTAAACTCATGGAATTTTTTAAACAGGCCACTCCCGAAGAGCGCAAGATCTATTACAGAGAAGAATGGGATGTTAATCAGGTCCCTAATTTCATATTGGGCCAGCTTGAAAATCGTGAATTTGGGTTTGACCACTTTGGAAGAGGTCCCAACGACAGGTACAAAACTTTTAATTCCCCTGAATATCTTAAACGATTTATGAGATCTAAAACTCCCTTTGCAGCCTACTGTTCAGTTGCATTTTATGAAAAACCACGGAAAAGAGAGGGATGGATGCATGCTGAACTTGTTTTTGACGTCGACGCTAAAGACATCCCCATCAGGACATGCAACTGTGATAATGTTTGTGAAATATGTTTAAATGAAGCTAAAGAAATTGTAGGAAACATTATAGACACTTTAAAAAGCGATTTAGGTTTAAAAAATATTCACCTGAGCTATTCTGGTAGAGGGTACCACATACGTGTTCTCGACGAGTCTGTTATGGAAATGGACAGTGATGTGAGGTCTCAAGTTTTAAAATACGTTGTGGGGGCAGATGTTCCTAATGATAAGTACGAAAATAGAGGCCAAATTTATACCCTCAGGCCTTATTCTATTCCTTTTGGATATCCAAAGGTATTTACAGACAGGATCAAATATTCAATACTTCATTTAACTAAAGACTCTAAAATTGAGGGCATCAGCAAAAACCTGCTCAATAAAACCCTTGAAAATAGAAAATTTATAGAAGAAAATCAATGGGGTGATTTTTTAAATAAACTAGACCCTAATCACCCAAAAACAGGTGCTAGAAATTATAATAAACTTATAAATAGTATAGCATCATTGAACATGAGTTTAGTCGATGGAAAAGTTTCAATTGACCTCAAAAGGATCCTTAGACTCCCTTCATCTTTGCATTCTAAGGTTAGTATGAGATGTACCGAAGTTAAAAATATTGATACTTTTGACCCGTTTAAGGACGCCGTTCCTAAATTTGTGTGGGAAAGAAAGGATTGAACTATCTCCACAAGTACACATTTTTATTTAAATACTCATAAAAGAACAGCAGCATATCTTCACTGCACTTGTCAGACCCCATAAATTCCAAAATATCCACTAGTTCATATTTCTTTAAAATTTCAGCTTTGATATGTTTCCCAAATTTAAGAAATCCTATCTTGTTTTCAACTAAAATATTATCAAGGAATGGTTTAACCTCTTTATATTTCCTTTCAACCTCTGCAACCCACCGATTTTCTTCCACATATGCCTTGTTTCCATACTTTTCCATAAACTTAACTTGGTGACCCTTTGACCATACGAAAGGACCTAAATGTTTTTTAATCCTCGGAAGTTTCCATATTTCCATTTCAATGAGTATTATAACGTTTTGAGATTCATCGGTCCATGAATCTGCATTAAATACTTTGAAATCTTCCCTTTCTAAAACTCCATTTAAGGAATTTTCAGTCTTTTTAATTTGAGGATAAAGGGCATCAGCAGGGATTTCAGGCGGCTTAAACCTGATTAAAAATGTTTTAGTTTCCCTGCTTTCAAATTCAGTTTTTATTTCACTTTTACTTAGATCTATCTCTTTATCAAAGAAATATTCTTCTTTTGGATTACTCAAGAAATTTCGTGATGCAACAATAAATTCAGACATCTTTTGAAGCTTTAAAGCTGCCGCAACATTCCTGTTTTTATCAGTCGGGTCAATAACTACAAGTGGTTCGCTGAAAAGCTCACCAGTTCCATAATCTTCAATATCTATTTTATAATTAGGTCTCCATTCACTGCTTGCAGCATTTAAGACATTTAAAAACGATCCATAATGGATAATAAGTAGTTCACACAGGTATCCTGAAAATCCGCCGACTTTGAATTCTGCGCCGTATGTATGGATGGACCCCATGAATTTTTTAAGAAGGAGGACTTCACCTTTCTGTTTTTCTCCCAAATTTGCAAGCACGTATTCTGTGTGCAGTATAGTCCTGTCCACTGCTGATTTAAGCTCTTCAGCATTTTTAATAATGTAACAAGGCACAAAATCTATTTCAAACCCTTCAATAAATCCAGTAATATATGGATGAGAAGCATATCTTAATTCATGGTCACCATGCATCTCCTTGATACATTTATCTCCTAATTTCAATCCATATTTTTTTAAATCATCTTCTGAAGTACTTAAAGGGAATTTCATGAAAATATCAACATCAGCTTTTCCAGAAAGCCATGTACCTTTTGCTACCGAACCTACAAGTGTTGCTTCTGCATTAATGTTATTTTCTCTTGCAATTTTGTTTATAATATCAATCAGTTTATCTGATAACAGCTTTACTTTTTCATTTTCTTCTTGTGTAGGTTTTATTACCTTCAGTATGTTGTTAAAATCGATATTTTCCAAGATATTCACCAGGTTAATTAAATAATTAAAATAAAAAGGACTTCTGAATTGATCTTTTAATTTAAAGAACAAATTCGTTTACAGTGGTATATACTGGTCCATCACGCTTGAGCACGCTTTCTTTAAGTAGGAGTTTTTCAATTTTCATTTTTCCAATTTCTATATCTTTCAGCTCATCAATCTTAGATAAAAGGGCGTCTTTATTTTTAGCGCCTCTAACCCGTCCCATTGTAAGGTGAGGTACGTAGCTTCTCTCTTTTTTAAATCCCATTTTCTGGAAATCTTCATCCATTGCCATCTGTAGCCTTGAAAAAGGACCTGCATCTTCCACCCCAAGCCAAACTACCCTTATATATCTTGGATTTGGAAATAAACCAACACCATTAATAGAAATTTCAAATGGAGAATAACTCTGCACTTTAGCTTCCACTGCACTTACAATCTCTTCAGACTTCTCATCATCTATTTCACCAAAAAATTTGAAGGTAAAATGCAGATTATGAGGTTCTACAAACTTTACTGGCGCATCAGCTTCCTTTAATTGTTTTTGTACTTCAGCTATTTTATCTTTAAGTTCTTCATCAATTTCTGCAGCTAAAAATGCCCTCATAAAAATCACCTTTCCGCAAGAGCAACTATCCTGTCAAGACTCTCTTGAGGAGTTTCTACTGTGTTCAGCATGTATACATCATTTTGTGTAAATAATTCCTTAAAAAAGTTCACCCTTAAATTAAATTTCCTCGCATCTCTTATCATCTGGTGAGGGTTACAAAAATCCTGATTTATCATGTAATCCAATGCTTCATCAGGATTTAACTGCCTGAATGGTTGATTTTTCTCATCCCTCTCCAGGAGTACCATCGTTTTAAGTGTTGAAGTTTCTCGAATACGCCCATCGAATAATGTACTCACATCCGCGATTCCTCTACATTTTACATCAAGTTTAACCCTTTTAACTTCCTCTGCAAAAGTTTTCCAGACATCTGCCAGATCATCACGGATATAGGAATTTTTTTCTGAAGAATAAATCACTGCAGCATTGCTGAACAAACGGGTGAAGAACCAGTCATCTGAAATGTAGTTGCAGTTTTCATTCTGCAGCAGTCCATAGGTCAAAGTTGTTTTTCCAGTTCCGGGAGGTCCAATTATTGCAATAGCATGTCCCATATAGTCCACAGCAGAACCATGAACAGAATATCTTCTGTGTATTGAATGATAATCTTCAAAAAAATCTGATATTACGGCAAGTGCTATACTTTTAATCCAGCCGTAGTAATCACAGTTTCTCACTATGGCTACTTTGGCAGTTGGATCGTACATTACCTGCAGATCTCCACCATCTTCTATGGAAAATATCTTTGCATGGGGCCGCACATCTTCATTCATAAACCTGAAATTGTCTTCCCATTCATCTTTAAAGCTTTCATTATCAGTCAAAAGCTTTACGCATGCTCCATGAATATTTGCTTTTCTTTCAAACCTTATTTCACTGGCCAGTTCATCAGCCAGCCTATCTTTTGCCTCAGGAGTAATTAATTCAACTTCATAATCCGACATTTTATTCCTCCCCTAATCATAAATTTTTTTCATTTAACTATGCAAAAATTTAATGGATTTTAAAAAAAGGAATTCGATGTCTATTTAAGCTTAGAAAGGGATAATCTTGAGTTTTATCCCCTATTATCTAAGCGCTGTCTATTTTTCAATTATGGTCTCTTCAATGGACATTCCAAAGTGTCTTGCGCCTTTATCTAAATAAACCATAACTTTATCGCCTGATTTAATATCTGCAACTGATACTGGTTCTCCTTCTTCGTTTACAAGCCTTATGGTTTCAGCATTTTGAAGCAGTGTCCTTATTTTAACATCTTCATATTCTGCTTCAATAAGCATTAAAGGCCGTTTTTCAATTTTAACCCTACCAACAACAGCAGTTTTAGTGTTACCTTCTTTATCTACAGTTAAAACTTCATCTCCAGTTTCAATTTCTGAAAGGTATCTGGTTCTATTGTTGGGAGTCATCACGTATGCGTGTACTGGACCTGCATTTACCCTAAACGGACGTGAAGCTACATATTCACTTTCCATTGATTCACTGTGCACAAGGAACAATCCCCTGGAATAAGATCCAATGAGCATTCCTTCCCCAATTGACATCATGGAACTGGTATCAACACAGACCCTATCCCCAGAACCTACAGGTTTTACAAGGGTCACTGTAGCGGGCACGAGGTTGTAATGTTCAGATTCAATCCTTTCAATTAACGATGCAACTTTTTTAATTTGAGATATATCTGAAGTATAGAGCAGTACTCCATCTGTACCATGCTCTAATGTTTCAAGAGCAAGTCTTGCTTCCTCATAATCAGGTACAGCTGCAATTATTTTAACATTTTCCCTTTGCAAGTCTGCTATAATGTTTTCTAAAGGAATGATTTTCCAATCTTTTCCTACAAGGATCACATAATCTGCAGTTCTTCCAGCTTCAGATGCGAGTTCTTCAAGTCTTTTGCTTGTAATTTCAATATATGCTGCAACTGTTTTCCCTTTACTTTTCAATTCACCTATAGCTGCCAAATCTTTTGATTCAGATAAACTATCTGGAAGTGGGATAGTGCCGTCCCCTTCACCTTTTCTACCTACCAGGACTATATCAGCTTCTTTGTTGTCTGAAACTATCTTGATGTTTCCCAATTTCTTTATGCTTTCAACGTCATCAAAGTCAACAACGTGGTTTATCCCGGACTCCAGTGCTGTGGTAATGATACCTTTCTTTTCGTCCCAGCTGGGGTATTCTGCCATGATCCATGCAAATTTCATAAATAAACCATCCGTAATCTTAAAATTTAATTTCTATTTACCTTCAATTATTTTCAGGGCCTCTTCAACTTCCATGTTGTTGTGAACAATTTCTGCAATAGCCCTTGTAGTTTTTCTAGGTGATTCTGCCTGGAACACATTTCTTCCAATTGCAACACCTGCTCCACCTACATTTACAGAATCTTTCACCATTTGAAGGAGCTGTTCGTTTGTTTCAACTTTAGGTCCTCCAGCTATTACCACAGGGACAGGACATCCGCCGACAACTTCCCTGAAGGTATCTGGGTTTCCAGTATAATTTGTTTTTATTATATCTGCTCCAAGTTCTGCTCCAGCTCTTGCTGCAAGTTTTACAACATCGACATCGTGTTCGCTGTCGATTTTTTCTCCCCTTGGGTACATCATAGCAATAAGAGGCATTCCCCATTCATCACAAATTTCAGAGGTTATTCCAAGTGTTTCGAGCATTTCTGGTTCCATATCAGATCCCACATTTACATGGACAGATACAGCATCAGCACCTATTTTTAAGGCTTTTTCAACTGTTGTGACCAGTACTTTATGATCTGGGTCAGGGCTTAATGAAGTACTGGCTGATAAATGGATTATAAGACCAATATCACGTCCGTATCCCCTGTGACCAGTTCCAACCATTCCTTTATGCATTAAAACAGCATTTGCTCCCCCGCTTGCAACTTCGTCAATGGTTTCACACATGTTGCCGATACCTGCCACCGGCCCTATGGAAACACCGTGGTCCATGGGCACTATTACCGTTCTTCCTGTCTTTCTGTTTATTATTCTCTCAATTCTAATCTTTTTACCAATCATTAGATGTCCTCCTACTTAATTTTAGATGACCAGAGTGTAAATTCTTTTAACCTTGGCGGGACACCATCTTTACCGGATGATTCCAACCAACCATGTTCAGATTTTATCATTTCTTCTGTTTTTGATGAATGTATGAAGTCAAGAAGACCTCTATTTCTTATTATGGTATCTCGAGGTTTTAAACTTGATGACCATATGAAAAAGACCTTGAAAGTTGTGTCAGGGTGGTAACCCCCTCCAAGGTCTACAGACAGCACATCACACGTTTTGATCTTTTTTATAACATATTCAAGTGTTTCGTGAAGCCTCACATCAGCTTTTTTAAACTCTACGTTTTTATACTCGTTGCACAGCTTTCCCATGCTTTCTACAGATTCAGGACTGTTGTCCAGGGCAAAAATCTTGCCTTCTGGCGCGAGTTCAGAGAGAATTTTGGTGGAATTTCCAACATGGCACCCGAGTTCCACCACAACATCGTCTGCTTTTATAATATCTTTCAAAGCTTCCCTATAAACTTTAATATCATACACTACTTTTATCATAAAATTCACTGATTACTCTTTACTGTTTATTAATATCTTTTAACAGTCCATGTTATGTTTTATCTATGTATAATGCACTATAAACTATTAATTAATTCTGTAAATTTACTGATTACTCTTTAATGTTAATTAATACCTTCAAATTATCCATGTTATGCTTTATCCGGGCATAGTTTCACTACAAACTATTAATTAATTCATTTAAACTAAGTTATTATGTTTTATCTTAGATATATTTAATTTCTTAATGTAATTGTTTGGTTTAGTAAAGATAATCCATTAAAAAAAGAATTAATTTTTTGTTAAAATTTTATTAGATTTTCATTATCTAATCTTAATTAATCAAATTTTTTTAATTAATCTAATAATTTTAACATTCTATTTTTTATAACTTAAAGGAGTTTATAATCATTAATTGTATATTAAGTCAATATAATACTTTTGAAATGATCAAGTTAGCATTTAATACCTATTTTTTTGCTAAAAAATTATAATTTAAATGACATTTAAATTACATTAAAACTCTTGGGAAATATGAACCTAATCCTTTATATTCAGCCATAATAAAAAGAAAAAACCTAAATAGGATAATTATAATAACTCAAACTATGAGTATATGGATAAATGATTCAAAAATAGAAAGAAATATCCTCAATGCTTTAGTGAATGTAGAAGATGATACTTCACGCTTTTTAGAGGACTATGGGTCTCATGAAGTACCTTTAACAGGTAGCTTTATAATTATATTAAAGTATCAATTAGAACCATTAAAAAGAGAAATCGAAGAATGGGCTGCGAAAGAATTTAAAGGTAATGCCATAGTTAATTTAGACTATGAAGATATAGCATCTAAAGGATTAGAGAAAGATTATGGTGCAGATTTTGGATTCCATCTTATAATAAATATTGATGATCATCTTTATAGTGAACGTGGGCTCTTGGTTCAAGCCAAAAACCCTCGATTTAAATCTGATGATAGTGAACAATTATGGGAAATTAATCGTCCTCAACTTAGTGTTTTAATGTGTAGATCACCTTTTTCAGTTTATTTTTTGTATGGACTTAATAAGACTGATGTTAAAATTAGAGTAATTCCTGCATCTTATGTTAAAAATATATTGAATAAAACAGGAAAAAAATCAATTTCTCCCAAGAACATAAAGTCATTTTCCCGCAAATTCTCTAATTTCTTCTTGTATGATTTCATTGGAAATTGGTGGGGAGATACAGATGAATCGGTATTAAATATAGTTCGAGGGACAGATGATTTAGTTAAAGTTCGACATATTTTCAGAATAGAAATATCCGTTAAAAAAGAAGAAAAAGATAATAAAAATTAGATTGAATTTTAAATAAGGAAGAATAATTCGTTTAATGAGTGTAATTGAAAAAATAAGGTTTTATTGTAATAAAGGTAAATTTTATGTTATTAGATTGATGCCAATCAAAATTATCAAGTAAAAGATAAAAGAGCTATTCTTTTCATTTAACGAATGATTTAATATAATTTTTCATTGATTTTTTTTAATTCACTTAGATCTTCAGGAATCGGATTATATTCCAATGAAAAACCAACTAATTTTCCAATGAAATGTACTAATATACAGCTTAATTCTTTATTTAAATCTTTTAAATCCAAATTAGAATTTCTACAATATGCAGGACCTTCACATTCTTCTTTAGCTTCTTTATATTTGTAACATCCCCCATTATGAGTTATACAGTTTCTATTTTGATATATAACGTCCAAAATATCTTTTTTATTATCAAAATTTTCAAGAGAATAATCTAACCAATTTAATAGATCACGAATTTTGTCTTTAGCATTTCGATGGTTTATATGACCTAAACTATTTTGAATTTTATTCTTAATTTCCTCATTTTCTTCTGTAATAACATTTTTAATTATAAGTTTTGTAATTGTTTTAATTTGTGCCTTAGATAACAATTTTTCTTTATCTAAAAACCTTGAATATTCTTCCCCAATAAATTCTAAAGCAGTCCACCTTTTAAGAAGGCTAAAATCTGCTTCAGTTTCAGCTAGGGCCTCATTTTCATATCTTAATGCTAATTTAACCAAATGATTATCGTTCATTTTATTTACAATTTTTTTAGAAATTTCTTCTAAGGCATTAGAATCTATATAAACAGGTTTATAATATGGGAAATGTATATCTGGAATTATTCCTTTATTATTTTCAAATATCCATCCCTTAAGTTCAATAGAAGAATTAGTTAAAACTCCTACAGTTACAATAATGTCTTGAGCAAGACCCCTTGTTTTTTCATGAGCTTCTTTTGTATTCTCAGCTTCGATATTTTTGAAAATAAGTAATGCTACTGGGTTTTTTTCTTTATGTGACGTGTTTATTTTTTCTTTAATACGTTTCCAACATTTTTCTGAGTTAGAACTAGAACTGTTAGAAGATTCTGTTAATTTCTCTACAATTTCCAAAAAATCATTATAAGCCATTTCTTCAAAAGGAACTAATAAAGTATTTTTATCAATATAAATTGGTTTAAGAATGTGACAATGTAACAATACATAATATACATCCCATAAATTATGTTTTTTAAGCAAATGCCTATTCATTTCTTTTTTTGTCATCTTATCACTTTTTAAATATTACAAATTTATCTATATCTTATTAATAGATTAAATTATAATGAATAATTAGTTAAAAATGTTTATATATTTTATTACATCTACTAATTTACATAATTTTAAAAAGTGAGAATATGGAACTGCGCAATATTTTAAAAGAAGAATCTTCAGATTATTATAATCGCATAAAATTTATCGAAAAAGAAGCTGAAGGTATTTTACCTGATGTTAGATTAGTTTTCCCAAAATACACTAATCATGATATTGCACATACAAAGGGTATTGAACAACTACTCAATGAGATGATCCCGAATTCCATAAAGGAAAATTTAAAACCTGCGGAAATTTTCTATTTGCTTGTTGCAACTTTATTTCATGATGTTGGAATGAAATTAATTGGTGAAGAAGAAGAGAAAAAGTTTAATAGTCTAGATGAAGACGGAAGAGGAAAATTACGAGATAAAATAAGAGATCAACATCACATAAGAAGCAGCAACTATATTAAAAAAAATGCATCTGATCTAAATTTAAAAGAAGAAGAAGCAGCAGCAATAGCTGATATCTCAAGAGCACATAGAAAAATAGATATTCAAAATGAATTAAGAGAACCTATACATAATAATGATCGAATTCACTTGAAATTTCTTGGAGCATTATTAAGAGTAGCTGACGAATGCCATGTAACAGATGATAGAGTTTCAGAATTATTTTTTAAAACAATTAATTCAACCTCTTGGGAATTTGAACAACATTTCAAAAAACACAGGTTGATTAAAGGCATACTATTTAATGAAAATGAAGATAACAAAATAAGGATACATGCTACAGTAAAATCAGAAAATGATGAAGATATATTGGGCGGATTAAAGAATGATATTGAAAAAGAGCTTAATACAGTAAAAAGAATATTTGAAGAAAATAAACTTCGATTAGATTCTGTAGTTTTAGAGCTTGACAGGGACGAACTAATTAAAAAAAATATAATTTCAAAATTATTGGATGGAAAAAAAAGAAAACTTGATAAAATTATTTTAGAGATTGAAGAATCTCAATGGGAAGTAAAAAGGAATTTAGATGAACTCAAAGCCAATAGAACTATTCAAATAGATGAATCTGGTTTATACAATTTAACTGAAGATATTAGTAATTTTGAAGAGCTAATTAAACGTTTTACAGGAGATAAACGTAATTGGAAGTTTGTTAAATCAAACTATTCCCAAAAAATGGTAGAAACTAATCTTATTGCACATCTCCAATATAATTATAATATAATTTACATAGGTAATGAATTAAGAGAACGCGTAGAAATACTTAAAAACTCTCCAACTGCCATATATTTATCTCTAAAAGGTAAAAAACTACTTAATAACCCCTATTTAGATTTAAGTCTGGTTCAAGGTGATGTTATTTTAGATCAAATTTTGCTATTGGGACTTTCTTATGATATATTTAAATATCCAATTACAAATAATTTAGAAATTAAGGAAATTGTAGAATCTTTAACAAAAAATAGCGGTCAAAGAATTCCAGAATTATCAAATCTCTATGAGGAAGTACAAAAAAATTCTAAAAAAGATGATTCTGAACTTTTTAATGAGTTAATAAATGAAAAGAATGACAACGAAGAAAGAAAATATTCATTTAACATTAAATTTAATTTTCCAGAATTATCTGAAGAACCAACTTTTCTGGCAATGTTAAGTGCAGCAATGAAAACTGGAACTCGAATAGTTGTAACTGGAAGTCGGATATCAGATTTTATACTTAAAGAGGAAAATGAGCCAGTTCATATGGATAAAGTTACAGCTATAGAAATATCTCCAGGAACACCAATCCCTTACATACTAAAAGTAAAAAATACGGATTTTAAGCTCGAAAATCTTGAATTTAGATTTTGGAAAATAAATGAAATAATAAAATATTCTACAGAATCAAGGAATTTGCCATTTAAATTTGAGTTTAGTTATGATGAAAAAGATAAAACTCAAAGTGTTCATTTCGAAATTGATCCTAACACCAATGTAAAACAACTTTTAAAATGGGAAGAATTTTTAAGAGCTTTAAACCAAGAAAGGACGATTACCTTAATAAAATCTGAAAATAATCAAATATTCAATGAACTAAAAGTTCCTACACAAAAAGAAATACATGTTAGGAATGATTCATCATATGAATATCTCAAAAAATTAGTAAAAGTCCAAGAACGTACAAATCATGAAATTAAACTTTTAAAAGGTCTTAATGTGAACGATAAGGCCGATATTGATAATATTATAAAAATTATTAATGATGGGAAAGTTGAAGTTAATTCTAATGAAATAATTAAACCTTCAGCAACAGTAAAAGAAATAAAAAAAATGATTAAAGCCAAAGCTGAAAATGAACCTATATTCTTTAAATCATTGGACTTTAAGGTACTTTTACTCGAGGAAGAAATAAATCTAGGGCCTGTTACATTGCGTATGGATGACATTGAACTTATTGACGAAAATGGAACAGAATTGAATATAGAAGAATATAATGATGAAGACATTTTACCTATAAAAATTTGTACTAAAGATGAAAAAGTTACTATACTTCTTGATAAATATTCTTCAGAAAGCCCAATTTCTTAAATGATAAGCTTTAGACGTTAATCAAAATGAAATAGACGTCTTTTAATGTGTTTTAGTCTTAAACTCAAGTTTTGTCTTTACAATAGATACCTTGAAGATTAAAACTCCAAATATTATTATTAAGACAGTTATCACCAATAATAAAGGAAATAATTCTAAATTATTTTTAAATAGCATTTGGAGTATAACAGCTATCAGTAACGTTGCTAAAATTATACATATAAAAAGAAGAATTGAAACCTCTAATGAAGGTTTTTTCTCATTCATTAGCATATTATATAATTTATAAGATTTATATAGAATCAATGTTTCTAAAAGAAATAATAGACTATGCACAATGAAGTTACTATAAAGTTCATTAGAAGTAAATGATATAATACCTAAAACTAGAAAATAATAACTTGAAGCTGATAATGCATTTTTATTCTTTATGTTTCTATTTTTTACGTGATTTGCGTTGATATCTTTTCTAACAATATTATTGATTTTGAAAAGATTCAGTCCATGTTCTAAGTTATTTATAGATCTATTTTCAGTTTTTGTATCTTTGAATTCTTTATCTAAGTCTGTATATCATTAAATATTTTCTCATTAAGTAACACCCTTTTACATTTTCAATAGTATGTGTCAAGCAGTGTTGTACAATTTAAAATGAGAAAAAAATTAAATAGTAATCAAAACTTAACGACAATTATGGATATTAATGTAAATGAACCTTTAATAAAATCTACAGGCGAAAGCACTGTGGAAATGAATAAAGAAATGAGAACATATATAATATTATCCATAAACAAGTTAGTGAAAGAATCAAAAGAACAAGAACATAGCAATAAGAACCACAGTCAAAAAAATATCGAAAAAGAGGATAAAATAATATTTGAATCTCTAAAGCAACCTATGATTAAATATTTAAACAATACTGCAGAAGATCTTAAAAAGATTTAATACAACAAGCACTTAAAAATGATAACAAATTAAATAGAGAGACATCTGAATCATTAATACGATCTTTAGCTAAAAAATGGAAAGAATTGAATAATGAAGAAGATCTTAGATTACAACCAAAAAATAACTCCAAAGTATGTGATCTATGTGGTCGTCAATATATTCCCAAAAAAAATCAAAAGTATTGTGAAACATGTCAAAAACATTTTGTACCCATGTATAGAGATTTAAAAAGGAATAGAGAACCTATATATGATTATGGTGATATTAAAAACCCTCTTTTATCTTCTTTCGAACAGCAAAATGACATTTCATTCGAACTTTTTTTTATCAATCAAGCATTGACATTAGATTACAATGCTATAATTCATTATAGGGCAACGAAAGCCGCTGCCTATTTTGAGGCTTTGAGAAAAGGTGTAGTCAAAGATTGCCTTAATGGATTAACAAGCGAAATTGTTCAAAAAATATCTTTAAATTATTTAAGAATAATTAATGATGCTATTATAATGGTTGACCTTAGGTTAAGCAAATCAATTTTTGCGGATTTTATAGGGCCTATCTATCATAAATCTTGCATCATCTGTGGTGAACCTTTAATCACATTAAAACCATTAACTGAAAAATCCAGAGGTCTATTTAAAGAGTGTTTAGATGATTGGGCAGTAAAACAGGTTTTACCAGAAGAAGAATTAAATAAGATTAAAAAAGCTTTAGTAATTAACAAAAAACCACAAACAAAGTATCATCCTCAATGTAAAAAATATAAAAATACCGATTATCAAAGAGAATATAAAAGAAAAAGAAGGAAAAAAGAAAGAGAATTAAGGCAAGAATCTAAGAATAAGGCTTACAAAGAACATGGTAGCTTAATGAATCAATATAATACTGGTAAAGGAACTATTCCGGTCAGTGCTGAAAGAAAAGAAACCAATGAAGCTGAAAGAGATGACATTAATCGTATATTCAAAGAATTAGGCTTAAGACCTACATTTAAAAAATGAATCACTGCTAAGTATGAGTTTTATAAATAATTAGTAATCTTTATAAGCTGGTGTTACACCTGAATCATGGCTTTCATTGGATTTCCAGAGTTATTACCTATTTTTCAATGGATTAATCATTTATATAATGTTTTACATTTTTAATCAATTATATCAACTATCGTAATTAAATCAGATATCAATGAATTAAGTTAAAATATCACAAGCAAATTTATGATCTTCTATGAAATCTAACAGGTCATCTTTATTATCAAATCTATGTGAATTTTGAATCATCCACCAAATTAAAGTTAAAAGAATATTCTTTAAAGTCACAATATCCTTTTCAGTAGGAATGTTATTCATACTTCCATGAACAATGGAACTTCTTTTTTTGTATAAATCTTTAATTTTACTTTTAAGCTTTTTTCTATTATCAATACCTATCTCATTGATTATTGAAGCACCTTCAGCAATATAATTAGATATAGGTTCTCCAGATCCTGCTTTTGGAGTTAAAAATATTTCTAAAGACACCATCAAACTTAAATATTGATTCTCAATCTCCTTTTGGCTTGGGAAATTAGCAAACCAATGTACTCCCATTAAAAGAGTTCTTTCAAAATCAGTTAATTCTCTATCAGGCTTTTCTAATATTTTTGATAAAATAAATATTCCAAATTCTTTCATGTATTTTATTTCACTATCTGAAATATTAAAATCAACAATATGGCCTTTTAATTCGTTACTTAATTTATAATATTTAAAGTTTGATTTAAAAAAAAGTGTATTTTGATAGCCTCTTGCAAGTTCACCTTCTAAAGTGATGTTAATATTGTGATTCTTATGTTGTAAATAAATACTTGAAAGTCTTAATAGGTCTAAAGAATTTTCACATTCTTCTTTGGCAACTTTTAACACTATACTTTCTTCACCAAACATTTTAAATTCTGCACAAACCTTGCCTTTAAACGTGTTATAACGATTTACTATGCTCTGAATACCTTTTTCTTTATCGTTAGGGGAAAAATATGGATTTCCACGAAGAAGTAAATACAAATTATTTGTTATCTCGTTAACTATTTCATCGGTCATTTTTTTAATTATAATTTTACCTATTTTTAGCTCCTCTTTAATCATTCTAATTCCTGAAAGGGGAATATATACCGTTACTTCATGAAAAACATCATCAAAAGTATCAATAATTAAGGGATTATCTTTAACATTTTCAACCCCTTCTTTTAAAGTATCTGAAATTAACTCATCAATAAAGTCTCTTACATAATCACTAGAAAAATTCTTTTTTAATCCCATATGTCTAAATATATCTCCAACTACAGGATTGTAATGATAATTAGCATTTTTAACATAGAAACACAGCCCCTTAGTTCGAACAAACTTTGAACTATGTGATTCCCTAAAAAGTGAAACATAATCTTCTGAAATATTAATTATCTTATTTATTATTTCAATTTTCGTTTTATCATCCATTCTATGCCTCTACAAAAGTTAAATATTGTTTAGGAAGAGCAATTATTTCTGAAGAAGTTTTTGTTAATAAATAATTATCTTCGAGGATTTAGTGTTTCTTCATCCCGTTTTACATGCCATTCAATTTCTTGATCTATACGTTTTATACAATTATTTATAATGCTTCTTAATCTACCCGGCTTTGCTTTTTCTTGTATTTTCTCAAATAATGCTTTTTTTTCAAGTAATTCTTTAGGAACTTCACCAGCTATGGTGCTATATCCATCTTCAAGCCTTGATTTTCTATAAAATAGTTTTTCTATTTTATTGGCATTTAAAGCCTTAGATTTTATAATATCTTCTGAAATATTAATTATAAATGGAATTCTTTCCTCTTCAAATGGTAAAAAATTAAGTGATTCAATTACACTTTCAATTTCGCCATTTTTAGCCTTATTTTCAATATATTCTTCAATAAATAGTTTTCCTGATTCTTTTTTACAGATTAATATATTAGATTTAATATCTATCAAAAAACGTTTTCCCCATTTTATATTTTCATCCCATTCTATGATTTTATTCATAAATTTTTCAAAGTCTTCAAATGAATTAATGCATTTTTTAATACTTTGAATACCATCAAAAGGGAGGGGATTGTATTCCGGCCTTACTTCTAACTTTCTAATATCTTTATATTTATTAAGACGATAATCTATGAATTCAATAACTAAATCAATATCATCTAAAATAAAATTTAATATTTCTTGTTTTTCAGTAATATCAGGAACATCTTTCATTTTTTTAATTAAATCCTTCTTAAAGCAATTGAGTACATTCGGATTGATAAAATTTAATTTTCCATTCAAAAAAAGAATTTCAAGGTCTATTCGATCAACCATTTCATCACTTAATTCATTTTCTTTTGAAATAGCTAATATTAAGTACCTAATTCTACAATCATGAACCAATTTATCTCTAAAAATTAGATCAATATATGAAATAACTAGCCATCTAATTTTGGAATTACCCTTATTTAAAAGTTCTAATATCCATAAATTTATAGTCTTAAGATTATCAGTGTTACCCATAGATATAAGAAATGTTTCTATCTCAAAATAAAATTCAGATGTTATATTAGGTAAAACTTCTTTAGATAATATTTTAATATGATTCACATCAATTTCACTTAAAGCTATATCAATTTCTCTTTTAAATCTTTTTGGAACTCTATTCCAAACGTTATTCTCATTTCTAATGCTCAAGAATAAACCAGAATTAAATTTAACCCAACAATTAATTATGGGAGCATTAACCCTACTATCCTTAAGACGTTTCTCTAAATCTAGCAAAAGGATTAGAACTTGATTTTCAGTTTTATATATTTTATTTAATTTACTAACAAAATTCTTGTAGTGAGCGGGTTTATATGTGTTTTTTCTATATTCAACTTTTTTATCCAAAAACCATTTCCATCCATCTTCTACTGCTGATTCTCTTTCAAAGGCTTCAAAAAATGAATCAAAATCTTCAACTACAAAATTACCCTCAAAATATTTAAATGTAACATATTCTATGTTTTTAGAGATTTTAGATAGATATTTTTGGATTTTATGTGGATGTACTTTTTTTCGAGCCCACCAATCTAAAAATAAACCTTCAATCTCAATTAAAACTTCAAAATCAGTTTCATCAGTAATTAACTGTCCAACTGTATCAATAAATTCTTCATTTTCATGTAATATTATATCTGATATCGGTAAATCTTCTTCAACTTTTGTAGTTCGCCCTATATTATTTGCTACTTCAATACTCTTTTTTAGATATTTACCTGATGAGTAACTTGTCATCCTTTTTAAAACATCTAAAGCTTTCTTTCGCATTTCAATAATTTTATTTGTTCTAGGTTGAGGTACTTCCCACCAATATATTCTCATCTGGATTAAGACTTTTTGATCATGAGCCCCTAATAAAACTTCAGATAATGCAGTTGATATTAATTCAATTCTAACTTCATTGGGGTTATCTAGCCATTCATCAAAAACATCTAAAGTTTCAATTATCGAGTTTATACTATTTTCAGTTGGATCAACAAATCTTTTAATTAACTGCGAGGATGTAGAATTAAAAAAAGGGAAGTCAAAGTTCTTAGATGTTATCTTCTCTATTAATATAACTAAATCTTTTCTTAATTTATCGAAATTCATAAGTTTAAGAATTATAGGTGAATAATTACCGGTTCTAGGAGATCGATTTTCCATACCCCAAAATTTAGCAGTAGGATCCTTTGAAATTGGGGCTTCAGCATCTAAATAAACATTCATTATATCTAAGCAATTTTCAGGAACAATAATGCACATTTCTTTCAATAAATTTAAATTTTGTATTCTTGAATATCCATCAGTTTTTAAAGCATTTATAATCCAATTATTAATCATTTCAGAAAGAATATCTTTAAGTGAATCAATCTGTTCATATGCAAAAGCTTCTTCTAAGTTGATAAAAACTCTATCTGCACATATAAGGAGCCACGTATTTATCAAATTCTCAATTTTCTCATTTGATAGTTTTTTAAGTTCATATGCAAGGAATAAATCACCTTTTAAATCCGGATCAAACCGTATATAACCTCCAACGTTCCTTAATACTCCTCCATCCTTTAAATTTCTAATCATTTCTTTTACTTCTAATTCTTTGAGATTGAATTCATTAGTTATTTTTTCTAATACTATATTATCTTCTTCTGAAAATGGAATTATACATGCAATGTTTAGCAAGAAATCTTTAACTTCTTGAGGATCAATAAAATCTTCTAAACATCTTTTTGCATCACAAGTTAATTTATCAACGTATTTCTCTTCAAATTTATCAAAGTCGCAATTAGCTTTATTTCTAATTCGATTTCCTATAAAAACCATTAAAGATGGTGAAGAGTATCTAACTGCTATTTCTTCAAACTCAAGTCTGTCTTCTTCAGTAATTTCCTTTAAAAGTTGAATTAAATCATTTTTTGCCCATCGTTGAATCTTTAAACTCTCATAAAAGTCTTGAATTTGTTCATTTTTAATTACATCACAAATGTATTTCAATCCTGCTTCTCTACAAGCTAAAATAACTTTAATGTGCTCATTATGATGTTTACAAAAAGATAAAAGCGGTGAAATTTCTTCCAAATATCTGTCAGCATCATCAAAAATAAGAAGATATTTCCTTTCACTGACAATTTCATCTTGTAAAGCAGATTTCATTTCCCTATAACCTGGATTAACCATCCAACATTGTAATTCAGAATTAATTTTATGGACATTTTTAGCTATTTCATTTATAAGATAAGTTTTTCCATAATCTCCCGATGAATGAATTATTAAAACACTTTTACCCTTTTCACTAACAAATTTTTCTGCTTTTTCTAAATATTTATCAAAATTAGAATTTAAATTGGATAATTCAAGCCCTTTCGTAAATTTACTAAAATTTGGAGGCACAAACTTAGGATACTGATACAAATCAAAAAAAAGATGTCTCAAATATGGTTGTAATTCTATTCTTTGATTCAAATCTTCTCTAGCCCAAATTTTTAAAGTATGTATTTTTGCATTATTTATTAATCCTTTTAATTCTTCAATTATTTCTTCAGTGTGTACTAATTCTTCTAATTCCGTTATATGACCTACTCTTAATTCTGCATTTGTAACTATCCTAATATGTTCAACATTATTTTCTACAGCTTTTTTTAGTTCTTCTTTAATACGGGGCTTAATAGCTTTAAATGCATCATCAAGAGAATATTTTGTCCATTTAGCCTGAATCGACCAAATACCATCACTACCTTCTGGAGGATAAATACCTTTAAAATATCCATCCCATCCCCCATCAGCCCCAATATAGGGGCTACTTGGGATAAATCCTGGCGAATTACATTCTAAAGCAAATAAATGATTTATTAAGCGTTGAAAATCTTTATCATTGTCTATTTTACTCCAATCAAGCATTATATCAACTCATAAATCATATTAAATTATTTACTTATAGAATCAAGAATTTCTTTAATTTCTGAATGTTTTCCATATTCGTACCATATAACTCCAATTCTAAGATCATCAAATACATCCTCTTCTCTAACCCTAAAAATATTAGAAACTTCCCCTACTTTTGAATCCCAATGATCCTCAAGAATTGCATAATGTTTAGGTCCTATTGGGGAAAACTCTTTCGCTAAATCTAATAATCTTCTAAGATTAGGATCATTCATGCCTAAACCAATGAAAAGAACAGTTTTTTCTTTTAATAGGTTTAACTGTTTTAAATTCTGCCAAGAAAATGATTCTTTATATTGTAAATGATACTCTTCCTCTGCAAAAACAATTGAATTGCCCATCTCGTCTATAAGATGTCCCCTTAGAGGAATATACCCATGTACATGATATATTGGTAATGAAGTAGATGAAGGGTTTTGTAAAGAATGATATATTTCATCGTATTTAACATGTTTAATATCTAGATAATATTCTAAAATATCATCATAGTTGTAAGTTACAATCGAATAAATCCTTTTAGAGACACAAAGTTCTGCAATACTGTTAATAATAGATGAAAGATCTTCTTTATGACCATATCCTTCATATAATGCATTTTTAAGTTTTTTTGCAAATTTAGTGCCAAATCCTCTTTTTATATATCTACCTAAAGTTATATATGGAAGCGACTTAAATTCATTATCATCAATATCTAAGGACTTAATATGTTCTCCATGACCGGCTAATAACTCAATTATTAATTTTTCGATTAATTCCTTCCAATTTGGCAGTCTTGGCTTAGAAACTCCAGAACCTAAAAATAATACTAAATTTCCATCTTCATAGGCTTTTTTAATATTCGCCATATAATTATCTTTATTTGTATTTAATTCTATATATTTAGCTTCTTTAGTCGAGTCATCGACTATTTTCCATATATAAGATGAATCTAGAATATAATCGGGTACTTCAGGAATAACTTTATCTAAAAATCGATATCGTATTTGTGAAAATTTATGACCCAAATCTTGAATATCATTTAAATCCCATATAGTTACATTCGGGCCAATATCTCTAATTGTTTTTTTAGATTTTATAGGAGTTATAATAAGAATATTGTAATCAGGCATTTGTTCTAAAAGGTGATTTATTGTTTTAATTATTAATGAACGTTGTGTGCTGTATTTAATTTCAATAGCTAATGGGCCTTCTATATCATTAATACCTCTTGGAGCATATCCATCCATAATCATCCATTTATTTTCGGGACTATATTGAGATATAAATTCTCTTTTTTCTTTATCTGCTAAAGCTCTTAAGAGTGCTGTAACATATGTTTCAAAGGTTTTACCCTCTATCGAAGCATTATATCCATTTTTTTTCATTTAATTCACTTTGATTAAGTTTTTATAATCCTATCGTTTTATAACAGTTATTAGTATTATTTAGTTAATAAAATAATTTATTCAAAGTCCGTTTTAAATATATAATCCCCTTTTTTGATATCTAAGCTAATTAAAACTAATATAATAAAAATTATGTATAAAATAATAAAAATTGTAATAAAAATCTAAGATTACACTCCCTTCGAACAGCATTTTTTATTTTATTGAATTTTTTTGACATTACAAACAATATTCATTTCTTCAATAAATTCAATGAAAATTCTGATAGGTTATGAAACACTTTTAACATTTATCACTTTTTAAAAAATTAGTAAAATCCATACATTTCTTATAATATGCAATATTAAATCATTATTTGTTAAATCAACATATATATTAAATATAAAAGACGTTTCAAGACATAATTCTATATATTTTAATCATTTATTCTTCTAAATAAGAGCAATTATATAAAACATATTTTGAAATCGTTTCATCCATATAATAAATAATGTTCTATGACTCTAAAATTGAAATAGATACTTTAGATCATTATTTTATTTCGTCATAGAGACCTATAACGAAGTACACAAAAATCATTCCATTTTAATAAAAAAAATAATTGTAAATCTTGTTTTTTCTAATTTTCATACCATATATCCTTTTAAAACTCTTAAAAAAAGTATATTTTATTCAAAACAAGTTTAATCATTTTATAAGTTTAATGACTGATCTATCCCAATTTTCCATTAGTTCACTCATAGGATAAACAGTTCCTAAAATAATGCTTATAAATAAAAGATCAATAGTTAAACTATCAAGTAATTCTTGTTTCCTACCCTTACTAATGTCTCTACTCATTATTGCAAGTATTTCATTCACTTTTTCTGTCCATTTCTTGTATTCTTCAGATTCCTGAAGTTCCTTTGATAATCTTCTATTAACCATATACATTTTATTAATTAAAACACCTTAAAAACCTTTCGTTTACTAATTAAAAAGTTCAATATTTTTTTGGTAACGAATAAGATATAATCTGATCTTTTAATAGATAACAAACCACAACCACCGAAATAATCCCAAGTAGGGGGATTAAATAACATTTATCCAAGTTAATTTAAAATAATTACTTTTTTAGTTTCATTGCCGTAAAAATGTGTAATAAATTCATTTTTTTGTATTTTAAGTGGTTTAAAAAAATTTTGAGATGATTTTATCCTTAAATTATGTAAAAACGTTACCAAAAATAGATCGTAGCCATATAGTGAAGAAGAGATAATTTTGAGATTTAATTAATCTTCAAGCTCAGGTACATTTCCGTTACCATTTATTTATTAGATGTAATAGTGAGGTTGAAATTGAATCAAAATATCAAGATATAATAAATAGTAATTCTCTTTCTCTCTTTTAATATCTCATATATAGAGGGGGGGGGTATCATCAACTTAGGAGTACTATAATTTCATGAAGTGTTCGTTAAAGAATAGTATGCGAAAAATGTGTTCTTAAATCCTGATCATATTAACTTAAATTTAGAATGAACTACAAATAATTAGTTAAAATAAATTTAGTAAATTATATGCTCCAATTCAGAGAATTCAGATATATTATATTAAATTAAATTGGATTTAAAGTCCATTAAGCGGTGAGCTAAGTTGAGTTAAGTTGAGCAGAACCAGAGTGAATTAGAGCTAAGGGTGAGTAACTTGAATGAAAAAGAATTACGAATGGAAGTATTCTTAAAGTTAAAGAATGAAATTTACGATGAATTTGGAGTTTATAGACATCATATTGGGCCAAGTAAATTAAAATCATCTGATTTATACAATTTATTTGTGAATTATGGTGAAATTAAGGAGATTATAGATGAAGAATATGATAACTTACGAAAATTCCCTATTTCACTCTTAGATTTTGAAGTGGTTCGAATAGAGAATGAACTATTAAAAATTAGAGAAGAAATGATTCAAAAAGATGAATATGAACGCAATATTAGGCGTAAACAATTTAGTAGACAGGGTATCAGGAATATTACTCTTATTCAAGCCTTTGATATTTTATCTAAGAAATATAACTTAATTGAAAGTAAAGAAGGATTATACAGTTATATTCTTCGTTTCGATGAAATAAATGACAAAGAAAGTATAATAAGAACTAATTGGTTCTTTAAAGAGTATAATACCCACTTTTATAAGTTTTTGATCAAATCTGAAAAGATATTAATCACTGAAGAATTATTTTTAGTACCCATATTACGTAAAATCTCAAGAGGAAAGAAAAAAGGAGTATATAATCATTATATCCTCATAGATAACAGTTTACAAGAGATATATTTATACACGGTAAATGATTTTAGATATTTAGAACGTAGAAACAGTTTACACAAATTACTCAATAATTTGTATTCAAAAGGAAGAGCACAGTTATTTATAGATGATTTAATAGATGAAGCCCCTAAAATGGCATATAATAACAATAGTATCATGAAATCAATATTCAAAGGTAAGATTGGTAACTTTTACAGAAGTCAAATGTTAATTAAACGATGACAGGATTTTATAATAAATTTTTAACACATTGAAAGGAATTAAATCAACTATTTTTGAGATTTAGTTGAAATTTCTACTTTAATTTAGATAAGAGGTGATAAAGTGTTTAAACTTACTGAAGAAGATATAGATATGCTTAAAAGAAAAGATCAAATACGTAATGAAGAAGGAATGCAAGATTATTTTGAAGCTGTAAACAAATATATCGACACAGAAAAGAGTAAAGGCTATAAAGGTACTTTAAATACTAAAAAGACGTATAGATCATACTATGATTTGGCAGTAAAGTACAGAAATGATTTAAAATGCGTTAATACAGGCCAATATAGGATAATTTACGATGTTCCTGTCAGTACAAATGATACTAATACTAATATTGCGAATGTGATTGATTATACTGTGAAATTTCAATCTCCGTTCTATTTGAACGATGAAAGTTATTTCAATGAAGAAGATGAATCAATTAAGAATTTTTTAACTGAATGTAAAAAGGTTGGTTTATCATCAAACATGGCTTTAATACCATTTTCTTGCAAAGATAACTACTATTACATTACAATTGATAATTTAACTAAAGAAATAACATTAGACACTGTTAATACAGCGTACAAGCACATAAACAAACAAAGTAATCTTTATTATCAAATTAGACAAGCAATTACAAAGGAATTAAGAAATAATTATGATGAATTCGAACATCAGTTACTATCAGATATAAGGAGAGCAACAGGAATCAATAAGAGGTTATTAAGTAACACTTTTAAAAATCCTGAGAAATTGATTACTAGTAAATATTTACATATAATCAAAAAAGAACAGGAAAATGGTTCTTCTTGAAATTTATTTAAAATTTATAAATTTAATATTTTTTAAATTTAAATGTAAAATAACACTCAAATTAATTGCTTAAACTATTAATGTAGCTAAATTGGAAAAGCGCCTCGAAAAAACAAGAAATTAGCTTATTATATTTTATAAAGCTCCAATTTTTTGTTTAAGCAAATTTGAGGTATTATATGGCTTTAATTAGAGAGGATAAAGAAAAGAGTTTAATGTATCATGATCTTGACTTAATTGAAGATTATTTAGCTGAAAGATTTCAAGTTGATAACAATGAATTGAAATGTAATTCTGACGCATTAGAATGTAGATATAAATTTAATTATGATGGAGGAATAGATGTTTTAAAGGAATTTGCAGATTTTTATAGAATACTGTTCAGTAAATTATCTTTAATCAGTATAAAGAGTTTCATGAATAATTATAATAAGATTTGGGTTGAAATTGGTTATAAAAGTGAAGTTTTAAGTCAAATAGAAAAGATAGGACTATAACCAAACCCAATTTATATTTTTTCGACATCAAAAAACAAAATAAAGAATTAATCGTTAGATTTTAATTCTTTATCCTCTTTTAATGCCCTCATTTGTCTTTCATATAATGTTTGTCTTAATCTCATATCTTCAAGTTTAGATTGAACTTCATCATAGCCAGTTCTAATAATTTTAACTTTGACTTTACTTGTAGATAACTTATCAACAATTTCAATATATTCTTCTTTAATCGATTCTGGATCAGCTTTAAAATATGCATTTGTAGTTCCTTCAATTGTATGACCTAACATCCATCTACTCATTAAATGAGGCATTCTATTCTTCTCTAATGTTGTAGCAAAAACTTTCCTTAAACTGTGAGGTCTGATATGCACTCGTCCATTAATTTTTGGAAATCCTGCCCGTTTATTGATACGTTGATATTGGACTGTTACAGAATCTGGAGTGATTGGTTTATTATATTGTCTAAATAATTGGTCTTCAGGTTTTGGTTGCCAAGCATAATCTCTGTAATGTTGATCTAAATAATCAAGAATAGCATCTGTGGTTTCAGGGCTGTTAAAAGTAAAATAAGCTTTACCGGTCTTAATTCTATGAATTTTCCACATTGGAATTAAATCATCTATCTCTTTAATTTTTTCTATTAAGTCAGGTATAGTTTTCATTAAGTCCTCACGTAAACCAACAGCTTTATAAAAATCTTTAAATGTCAAACTACATACTTCAGCTCTGCTCATTCCAGATGAAACACATAATAAAGTTATAGCTCGATAAGTAGGGCTTGAATAATCTAATGACTTTTTAACATCATCCATAGTTGGTATATCCTCAAACGTCTCTTGAACTTTATCTCTTCTGGATTGTCTACGGAATTTTTTAGGTAATTCGACTTCATATTCACTATAAAATGTTCTTACTTGGCTGATTACTTGACTAACATAATTACTAGCAAATTTTTGTTCATTTAGATATTTACGGAAATCCATTAAATAAGAACGAATCTTTCTCCTCTTCATTCTTATTTGCTCTTCTTCTTCATCTTCTGCTTGTTGTATAAGTTCTTCTAAACTCATGTTAGTAAAATCACTGTATTTCTGTAGACTGGTTCTATAAGCTAGAATACTTCCTTTAGATAACCCTCTGTTATCACAGAATTCTATAAATAGTGATTCATCTTCGACTGGCATCACTTTTTTATTGGACATGAATTTTACTTTAATATATTATCTCTTAAAAACCTAACGATTTAATCCATTAATATATTTAATTTAAGGTAGGTGTTAGGTTTAAAGATAAGAATTAATTTTTATCAGTGCCATATCTCATAAAATTTAAATAAAAATAATATCAATAAAAACATCTCATTTTAATTATTATATTAAACTTTTAATTTGTCCCAGCTATAATCAAAAATCTTATTTAAATGATTTAAAAAGAGTATTTCACGAGTAACTCTTGATAAATTGAACATGTGAAAAATAGGGTTAATTTTAATGGAATTGTTTGAAAATGTACTTCTTTCAGATATCTTATTTGATTATCATACAACATAACACATCTAAAAAACATGCTTTAATTTTATAATGCATTATAAAAGGGAGAATTATGATGGAACCTCCTAGTGGTGAGATGTGATGCATAATGTTATCACATAGAGGTTCCATTAGTTGTACCGCCTCCAAATAACTGAAGGTACAATTGAAATATTTAGGTGTATTCCTATATAAATATTTCCATTTTAGTTGAATAAATATCAAGTAAACTTGAAATATAACTTTCTATATTATAATATATTTGAAATTAATGAATAACCCAAAAAGGAGATTATCATAAATGAAAATTAATTTTAAAATTACTTTAGAACTGGAAAATAGTGACTGGGATCTATTTTGCGTAGAAAAAGAATTAGAATTAAGTTTTATCCCAAATATAGGGGACGTAATAGCCGATAATGGTCTTCATTTTAAAGTAGAAAGTAGAAAATTCAACATTTTAGATGAATACCTAACTATTTACCTGCAGGATTACAAATTAATAAACGATAATAACAAAAAAGATGTCTTAAAACGTATGGAAGATTCTGGATGGTACTATAGAGATCCAGCAGTATACACCCTTTCAAAATTGTAATTTTCAATTTATTATTATTTTTTATGGGTTGTTTGCAGTTCAATGTAAATTATCCCAGTTAAAATTTAAATAATGATTTTTAAGGCGTTTTTATGAAATGGAAGGCTGCTTCTTATAATTTATATTAAATTAGCAAATTTCAATACAGTAAAAAAAGTTATTTTTCATGGCTGGCCACCTTGTTTATTACCTATATAAATTAAAACAAAACGCTCATATCTGGGGTATTGCGCAAATATTACTAGCATATAATTTTAATGTTAATGTCATTTCAAGATATACATGCTCTTTATCTAGCTTGATTTTTTTACTACTTGGTGTATCTTTAACCCGTGAAAACATCCACCTTAAATCCCTAATGTAGGGATAAGGTGTTTGTTTATGGACATGTTTGACTTCGTTCAAATATTAAAATGGAGGAACCTTCTGAAATGGAGTGGTCGTATTGTGTGATCTCAGAGAGGTTCCAACATTAGATTTTTTTATTGACAAATAGGGTTTATTTGCAAACTAATGTGGTAGGTTTAACACATATAAATATTTCCATTTTATTTTAATAATTATCAAGTAAATTTGAAAACAATTGTTCTTTTTAAAGTTACGTTACTTTAAATAAATCTTATTTCATGGACATGCCATGTGCTTATACTAAATGACTTTCAGTTAATATACAAAATATTTTAAACCCATGGACTATTTTGTATATTTACCTGCTATTTTTCAAACCATGGACTAAAACTTTAATTGTTTAGTTAACAGGAGATACTACATAAAATCAACAAATAAAAATTATATTTAGAATTTAAAACAAGCAGGTGAATGTTTAAATATTTTAAAGGGCATATTATAAAGAGAAAAGGGCCGTTTTATCTAAATACATATAAAAATGGAGAAAAATTTATATGAAAGCTACAGACGTTTTAGGAAAAAAAGTCATTGATAAAAATGCATTTGAAGTTGGAAAAGTTTCTGATTTAGATTTAGATGCTGAAAAATGGACTATAGAAGCAATATACATATCTTCAGGAATTTTAGGGTCAGATTTAAGGGTTCCAATTGAAGATGTTGGAAAAATAGGCGACTACGTCACTTTAAAAATTGAAAAAACAGGACAGTAAAACCTGTACTAACTTTATTTTATTTTTAATTATCTAAACTATTTGCAGCCATCTCACCGGCAAGGTAACCTGTTGAAAAGGCTTCCTGTAAGTTATATCCTCCACTTGGGGCACAGAAATCTATAATTTCTCCTGCAAAATAGATTCCATTTACTACTTTTGATTCCATTGTCTGAGGATCGATTTCTTTTCTTGATACTCCTCCACAGGTAACCATAGCCTTTTCAATGGAGAGCGATCCTGTTACTGTTAAAGGAAATGCCTTGAGCAAGTTTACAACCCCATTTCGTTCCCCTTTTTTAATCTGGTTCACTTTTTTCTTTGGATCTATATCTAATAACTCTGCAACTATTGGAATCATCCGGTTGGGCATGAAAAGTTTCATAAGGTTTTTGAACTCAGTTTTGCTCCTCTTTTCAAACTCATCCATTATTTTTTTCTGCAGTTCCTGATCTGTCATTTCAGGCTTAAGATCAATGAAAAGGTCCACTGTTTCATTTTTCTCAAGAATTTGAACTATCTGACTGCTTAAATCTAAAACTAAAGGTCCTGATATTCCAAAGTGTGTAAAAATCATGTTTCCAGTGTCTGAAACCAGTTTTCTCTTCCCATACTTAAAAGTAAGCCGTGCATTTTCAATGGATATCCCCTGCAGTTCTTTGACATAAGTTTCAACGACTTTTAAAGGTACAATTCCCGGCCTGAGCGGTGTAACTTTATGGCCGACTTTCTGGGCAACCTCAAATCCATCCCCCGTAGAACCTGTTGCTGGATATGAAATACCCCCAGTAGCCAGTATAACCTTTTTTGTAGCCATGTAATTATCATTTCCAAGATCCAGACTGAAATAATCTTTCTTCTTTTTAATTCTTACAAGTCGGGTGTTGTAGTTTATTTTAACTCTACTTTGTGATAGGTATTCCTTTAAAACCTTTATAACTGACCTTGATTTGTCTGTAACTGGAAAAACTCTTCCACTTTCTTCAATTTTAAATTTAAGTCCCTTTACCTCAAAAAATGACATCAGTCTCCTGTTAGAAAGAGCAGCAAAAGCGGATCTGAAAAAAGCACCTTTTTTACCAAATTTTCCCATAAATGTATCTAACGATGCAGTATTTGTAATATTGCACCTGCTGCTGCCTGTTATTTTAAGTTTTTCACCTATAGTATCGTTTTTTTCTATTAACATCACATTTTTGCCAAGCTGTCCAGCCCTTATCGCTGCCATCATCCCTGCAGGTCCCGCACCGACTACCACTATATCATAAAGTTTCATAAGATTTCTCCAGTTATTCAAGTTAAATTAAAAATTAGTTGATAATTTTCTGCAATAATTTCTTTCTATCCAATCATATATCAACACACCCATAAAACATTTGATGAAAAAGTTGATAAAACACTCACCAGATTTAAAATTTGGAACTACGAATTGCTAATATATCCATATCGTTTGAAAATGATGGTAAATCATGTAATTATAACTGTAAATGTGGGAATATCATACAAATGAATTAGTTATACTTAAATAGTAGTAATAACGTCTTTTTAGAATAATTATGCTAAAAATAATATAATTCTACTTTTAAACTCAAAATAGAATTTATTTAAATATTTTCTATACTTTATCACACTTTTAATTAGTTATTCATATTATGAAGAATACCTCTCCATTTAAATTTTAATACTATCATAACATATTATGGTCAAATTTTGGCATCATCTTATATAATATGAAAATAAATCACTAATTCATTGGATTGTTGTTTTGCACCAGGGTAACACCAATACCCATGTACATATGACTCAACCGTATTGCAATACATCTAAAACTACAGTATCAAATTTGATACATAGTATATTACAAATCATGCATGATATCAATGCCCTGATGAGTAACCGTATTGTAATATCAATTAAACTAATTAAACTTATGAGGATCAACATGAATACAAAAATACTATTATCTAAAGCTAAACCTATAATAATCATAGTTTTATTGTTTATTCTAGCATTTAGCCTAAGGGCTGATGCAATTAATATAAATGGAGTGCCTCAAAATTATACTTCATTATTTGAAGATTCCAACGGGCTTCCATACTTCAGTGAAATGGACTCCTACTACAATTACAGGATGACTCAAGATGTTCTGGACCATGGTTATGTGGGAGACACCATAATAAATGGCACCAACTGGGACCTGCATGGATATTATCCATCAGGTAGAACCGCTATGTCTACACCATTACTTGCTTATATGACAGCATTTACCTATAAGTTGGCAAATTCATTTGGCAACATACCTCTAAATGAAGTATGTATCTGGTTAGCGCCATTTGTAGCTTCACTTGCAGTTATTCCAGCTTACCTCTTCGTAAGAAGATTAACCAATGATTATGGAGGAATTGCTGCAGGAATTTTAGTTGGTCTAGCACCCGCATATTTCATGCACACATTTGCTGGATTCTTCGATACAGATATGTTTAACATGATCTTTCCAATCATAGTTGCGGGATTCTTTATCTTGAGCATGCTTACAAAAGACATAAAAACTAGATCGATTTATGTAGCCTTATCTGCTATCTCATTACTGGTTTATTCAATAGCCTGGGAAGGATGGTGGTACATGTTTTATATAATAGTTGGTACTGGAATAATTTACCTTCTAGTTTCAAATTATCTATTTAAAATGAAAACCATCAGGTCATTCAATGAATTTTCCAGCAAAAAGGAATGGCTTTTAGAGCAACCGGCACTATTTTCATTCATCATGTTTATAGTTTTAAGCTCTATCTTGATGAGTATTTACATGGGACCTGTAGGATTTGCAAGTTCTTTAATAAGTTCCATTGGTTTCTCACAATTACAAGCTACTGTCACAGGTACTTCTTACCCTAATATCTACGTATCAGTTGGAGAACTGCATGTACCTGACCTATCTTCAGTTGTAAGTGAAGTTGGAGGAATTGTACCATTTGTGCTTGGTATTTTAGTGGTTCCACTACTGTTATGGAAATTAAAACCAGAAGGAACTAAAAAAGAAAATAACATACAACAAGCACCAAAAAGGAAAAGTAAACCAAGAAGAAAAGCCAAAAAAACTAAAACAGAAATTATCCCAGAAAATATCAAAAACAATACCATTAAAGATCCTCAAATACTGGAAAACAAGAAGCACTATCTGTTATATGCAGTTTTATTTATAGTTTGGCTTTCACTTATGGGCTTCGCTTTAACACAAGGATCTAGATTCCTTGAACAATTTTCACTCCCAATAGCATTAGGTGCAGGAGTCTTTGTAGGTCTAATCACACCTTACATCAAAAAACATGTACAAAATGTTAAATACTATGCACTGGTAGTTGCGATTGTAATTGCAGCCGTAGTATATTCTCCAGTATATGGAGCATACACCACTTCAAATTCAGTAGTTCCAGGTACAGATGATTCAATGTACAACTCATTAACATGGATTGGAAACAACACATCAAATAATACAGTCTTAACATCATGGTGGGACTTCGGCCACTTGTTTGCAGCAATAGCAGATCGATCTGTTACTACTGATGGTATATCTCAAAACACGCCACGTTCCTATTGGATTGGAAAGGCATTAACAACGAGTAATGAAAACCTGTCTGTAGGAATACTAAGGATGCTGACTTCAAGCGGTGACCAGGGTTACACAACTGTTGAAAATTATACAGGAAATACAAGTAAAAGTGTAGAAATACTGGATAAAATTTTACCAGTTGAGAAAAGCGCTGCTCAAACCATACTGACAAGCCAGTACAGCTTTACTGCTGAGCAGGCCCAAAATGTGTTACAATACACACACCCAGATAATCCAGCTCCACACGAGCTTATATTAAGTACCGATATGGTTAACAAAGCAGGTGTGTGGTCCTACTTTGGAAACTGGAACTTCCAAAACAACACTGGACAGGGTTACAGTTACTATGCAGGACAGGGAGTTACCCAGCAGGTTAACGGTACAACCGTTGTTGGAACTGCACTTTCAAATACGTCTGCTATTGTTGCACAGATAAATGGAACTCAAATAGCTGCAGGCCTTCAGTACCAGCAAAATAATCAGACCCAGGTAATGGAGCCTCACAAGTTAATTGTGGTCCAAAACGGCAGCGTAAAACTGAACCAGGTAGTTTCAAATGACAGTGAGTTCAGCATAATCCTTATAAACCAGAATAACACGTATATCATGGCTATAATGAACAAAGAACTGGAAGATTCCATGTTCACAAGGATGTTCTTTGAAAATGGTGCAGGTTTAAGCCAGTTTAAACTTGTACATTCAGAAGGAGGAGCACTGGACCCATACGGAACCCAGGTTTGGAACGTGAGCTCATAGATTCCATTCGGAATCTATTTCACTCAAAAACTTCGTTTTTGGTGCCCCGAAAATTCTATGAATTTTCGAGGGTTTTATTTTTTTAAATTTTATAACCCCTTAACTAATTTTCTTAGAACAGTTTTTAGGCTAAGTTCAAGTATATGAATCAACTGTTTATTTTAAATCATACTTCACAGAGTGGCATATTAAAAATCAACTTTATATTCAAAATAACAGATTTTTAGTCTTATATTCTAATTCAGATAGATAACTTATTTGATATACCTGAACAAAATGTGAGTGGTAAACTAATGTTAAAATTCTTCTTAGTACTGCTTCAACTTACTACTTGAGCCGCCAGCGGCAGCCGGCGGCGTAATGGGTAAAAAGGTAGGAAATTAATTAATGTGGATACTTAAAAAGAAATTTAAAAGTTATTGTTCATCTAAAATATAAAAAAAGATCCAGTGATCTAACTATTAGATTAAAGAATTAAAGTTATGAGATAAAAAGATAAAACCTTGTTATATTTTCAAAAAAGAAAAAATAGATTTATGCTACTGAAATTATAAATTTTAAGCTAAAATGTAATCAGGGTCATAAATTTTGATCCGTAATCTTCTGCAGCAAACTTACAAAAAAATTGGATTTAAGGAGTTAACCTTCGTCTATCCCTTGGGAATAAAACAGTTTCCCTAACGTTTTTAGCTCCAGTGATACACATTGTAAACCTTTCAGCACCTAATCCCCAACCAGCGTGTGGCGGCATTCCATATTCAAATGCTGCGAGGTACCTTTCAAATGAAGCCGGGTTTAAACCCTGTTTTTTAATCCTTTCAACTAAAATATCATGTATATGGAGCCTTTGAGCACCAGATGATATTTCCAGGTCTTTATACATCAGGTCAAATGCACAGCTTTTTCCTGGGTTTTCACTGTCAGGCATTACATAAAATGGTTTAATATCAGTTGGCCAGCCAGTTATGAAGTAGTAGTCATCCATTTTTTCTCCAATAGCTTTTTCAGCTGCTCGGGATAGGTCTTCACCATACTTCATGTTGACACCCTTGGAATTTACGATGTCAACCACATCATCATAATCGACCCTTTCAAATGGAGCTTCTGGTACCTCCAGATCTACTCCTAAAATTTTAAGTTCATCTTCGCACTGCTCTCTAACATTTTTAATGGCTGTACGTACGAGTCCTTCCAGAACATTCATCATATCTTCATGATTACAGAAAGATGCTTCTGCATCTATAGAAATAGCTTCGTTTAAATGCCTTAAAGTATCGTGTTCTTCAGCCCTAAATATCTGTGCTATTTCGTATACTTTGTCAAGTCCAGAAGCCATCATCATCTGTTTGTAAAGTTGAGGGCTTTGACTGAGGAATGCCTCTCTTTCAAAGTATGTAATTGGAAAAAGTTCTGTTCCTCCTTCAGTTGCAGATGCACCAAGTTTTGGAGTGTTTATTTCTATAAATTCCCCTTCTTCAAAGAAAGACCTGACAGAATGAAGCATTCTGCTTTTTATTTTAAATATAGCACTTACAGATGCTCTCCTGAGATCTACATATCTTGAATCAAGACGTGTATCTATTTCTGCATGTACTTTTTCTGTTGTGTCCAGTGGAAGAGGTAATTTAGATTCGTTGAGTAGTTTAACTTCAGCAGGGATAATTTCAAAGCCGCCTGGTGCTTTTGAAGAATCCTGCACAGTTCCCTTAACTGCTATTACTGATTCTCTCCTTAATTTTCTTATCTCCTCAAGTAGTTCCTTTGTAATTTTTTTACTTGGGGCAGTAATTTGAATAAGTCCATCCCTATCTCTTAGAAGGACAAATATTATTCCTCCAAGGTCTCTTATTTCATGAATCCAACCCATAACTGTAACTTTTTCTCCGCTTAGTTCAGGGCTTATTCTTTTTGAATAATGAGTTCTTCTCCAATCTCCCAATGAGTCTGTCAAGTAATTCACCTCTAAAATAGTTAAATAATCAATAATTTTATTGAACGTGTCTGTAAATTTGTAATCCCTATTTAGGAATTTATCATGGTTACATTAAAATATATTTACATGAAATCAAATTTAATGGTTTAATCGCTTTAATGATTCTTTATGAGCAATGGCTGCATTACTCCAAGCCACTAAAAACTTTCCTTCCAATATTTGATATTCAATTTCATTTAGCTTTAATGATTTTACATAAGCAATAGCTGTATTATCTAAAACCACCAAAACACTATTTTCAATATTCAATCCTCACTTAATCGCTTTAATGATTCCACATGGGCAATACTTACATTACCTAAAACCACCAAAACACTATTTTCAATATTCAATCCTCACTTAATCGCTTTTTAAATGATTCAGCATGGGCAAAAAGTCCTTCATGTTCTGCAAGAGTTATAACAACATCTTTTAAGTTGCGGACTCCTTCCTTTGAAAGCCTCTGCACTGTCGGTTTTTTAATAAATGAATCCACCGAAAGCCCAGAATACATTCTTGCACATTTTGAAGTTGGAAGAACATGATTTGTTCCAGAACCATAGTCTCCAGCTGCAACTGGAGTTAATTCTCCTAAAAATATAGAACCTGCATTTTTGATGTCTTTTAGGACATCCTCAGGGTCTTCTGTCATAATAATCAGGTGTTCTGGAGCATAATCGTTTGCAAACTCCACAGCTTCACTTAAAGAATCAGCAATTATTATTTTACCATACTTTTCAAGGGATTCTTCTATTATTTTACTTCTCTGCATATATTTAATTTTTTCTAAAATATTAGCATTTACCTTACTTGCAATATTTTCTGATGTTGTAACAAGTGCACAGGCAGCGTTAGGGTCGTGTTCAGCTTGAGCCAGCATATCATAAGCAATAAATTCTGCATTAGCGGTTTCATCAGCTATTATAAGCACTTCTGATGGTCCTGCAGGGAAATCTATGTCTACATCACCGTATACCAATTTTTTTGCAGCTGTAACAAATATATTTCCAGGACCTACTATCTTATCAACTTTAGGAACGCTTAGAGTACCAAATGCCATGGCAGCTATGGATTGAGCCCCACCTATCTTATAAATTTCATCTGCACCAGCTATATCTGCTGCAACAAGTACAGCCTCATTTACACTGCCGTCATGCATTGGAGGTGTACAGCAGATTACCTTACTAACACCTGCAATTTTTGCAGGAATGATTGTCATTAAAACTGATGAAGGGTAAACAGCACGTCCCCCCGGAACATAACAACCTACAATTTCAATTGGCCGAATTATCTGGCCTGCAGTAATTCCATTATCAACTTCTTCAAACCATTCTTCTGGAATTTGGGATTTATGAAATTTTTTAATGTTTTTAGCAGCCTTTTTTAATGCATCTACTATTTTAACATCTACTTTGTCATAACTCTCTTTGATTTCTGCTTCACTGACTTTAAAATCATCTAATTTAACGTTATCGAACTTTTCAGTATAAAATTTTAAAGAGATATCTCCGTCCTTCCGGACATTATGAAGTATGTCGCTTACAATTTCAATCACACTTTCTGCATCGATTTGCGAACGATTAATGAGTTTATTTTTATCTGCGCTTTTAAGTTTCACTATCTCCATCCTATCACAAACTTAGTTTGTTAAATTGAATTTAAATATTTGACTAAAGAGGACTATTTTAATCTACTAATTTAAAATATTTTAGAATAATTAATCAAAAAGTGAATATATAACACTGAAAATGACTATTAAATATTGGCCGTTAAATGGAATACTTCCTAAAAATAATAAGATTAAAGATAAATCAATTACTGGATAAAAACTTTCTATTCCATGTGAAATAAGTGTTAAGTTATTAATTTAAAAATTCGCCCTATTAATGGTTAAATTGTAATTTGATAAATCAGTTCACATCATGACATGAAAAATTACATTAATTACACGACTCATGGACATGAGCATAATAACTAAAGTGTAACCTATTCTTAAATTAACTGGAAACCTTTAACAACAGATATATCCTGTAAAATAGAGTATCCTTTGACTTTGTATAGCAATACCAAAGCTGGGAGAATTGATATATATTTGCCAATAGCTGCTCTCACTTTTCTGGTTTTTACTTTAATTTCGGAATTATTTCTATTTCATAATGTACATAAATATATTGATTATTTAAATAATGATTACAATGTTAAATTTATAAATAATAATAAAAATTAACTCATTGTTTACAAAAATAAACATTTAATCTCATCTTTGTGATTATACATAAATACATAGCTGTGAATAATTTAAAATGTGATGGTGAAATCTGTCACAATAAAACTAACATTAAATAATAGTAAAATCAACTCATTATAAAAAATATCTAATCAAACTTACAATATCTTTGATATAATACAATTTATTTTTAAAATACTTTTAAAAATAAATTCACATAACAACCAAAACTTTATCCATCATCATATTAAGAATATAATAAAAGAATTATTAAACGAAGTTTTTATCATTTCTTTTCTCATATTGCAACACAATCTATAAATAACATGTCATTAAATTTCAAGAGTGATAAAGGAGGGGCTCGTAATAATGTATAAAGACGAACTTATACAACTACATCAGTTTTTGGTATATGTTTTAAAAAGTTTAGAAGATGAAAACGAAGTTAAAGAGGAATGCGAGGAATATTTCCGCCTTAACATAAGTCCACACCACATCCACCGAACAAAAGCAGAACACAAATATGCAATTTTTGTATTATCTGAATCTATTTCTGAATTAATAGCTAAGAAAAATAATAGTGCAGCACCATCAAATATTGCAAATGGTTTATCCGAACTAGCAAAAAGGTCCAAAAAAGAGTTAATTCGGATGCATGAAGACAATGCACTTAAATATCAAAAAGACAAGAAAATGGAAATGATTTAGTTTATACTGCTATATTCTATAAAATTATTTTGGTTCACTGCCTTAAACTAAAATTATTTAACCTCGTAAACTCAAAAATACCTAATATAAATTAAAAGTAAGTATATCCATGAAAGGTTTAAGGAAGATGATATGTTTAGTGGATGGTGAACATTATTTACCTGTTACAAAGTCTGCTCTAGATTTACTAGATAGTTTAGAGCACAATGAAATTGTTGCTGTTATTTTTATTGGGGGAACTGAAAAATTAAGGGAAACCTCTGAAGAAGGAATCTCTGAAAAGTTAGAAAGACCTGTTCATTTTGGTGAGGATCATCACAAAATTCCCTATGAATTAATAGGGGAAATGATCGAAAAATATGATGCTGACGTTGTTATGGATTTAAGTGATGAACCAATAGTTGATTATTCAAAACGTTTTAAACTTGCAACTGTTGCACTTGAGAGAGGGATTCCATACGAAGGCCCTGATTTTAAATTTGACCCCCTTACCGAGCATGATGTTTTAAAAAAACCATCACTTAAAATACTGGGTACTGGTAAAAGGATCGGTAAAACAGCAGTTTCGGCATATGCCGCCCGATTAATCCATAATAAAAAATATAACCCATGTATCGTTGCTATGGGTAGAGGCGGACCAGAAAAACCTGAAATTGTTCGCGGTGATTTAATAAAGATAACTCCCGAGTATTTAATGGAACAATCAAATAAAGGGGTGCATGCTGCTTCTGATCACTGGGAAGATGCCCTTATGAGCCGAATTTTAACCATTGGATGTAGAAGATGCGGCGGCGGAATGGTTGGAGATGTTTTTATAACCAACATGAAAAGGGGTGCAGAACTTGCAAATGGCGTTGATGCTGATTTTGTAATAATGGAAGGAAGTGGAGCTGCCATACCCCCTATTAAAACCAACCGCCATATTGTATTAGTGGGTGCCAATCAGCCAATTCAAAACCTGGAAGAATATTTCGGACCATTTAGAATAAAATTAGCAGATTTAATAATCATAACCATGTGTGAAGAACCAATGTCCAGTCCTGAGAAGGTTAAAAGGATTGAAAAATTCATAAAAGATATAAATCCAGAGGCTGAAATTATCTCAACTGTTTTTAGACCAAAACCACTGGAAGATATAAAGGATAAAAACATTCTTTTTGCTACAACAGCTCCAGATTCTATAAAGGATGTGCTGGTAACTTATCTTGAAGATAACTACGGCTGTAAAGTGGTAGGGACTACTTCCCACCTTTCAAACAGGCCGTTGCTGCAGAAAGATATTGAAAAATACATAGATGAAGCAGATATAATGCTCACCGAACTTAAAGCTGCGGCGGTAGATGTTGCAACAAAGGACGCCCTCAATGCAGGATTAGGTGTTGTATACTGTGATAATATACCTATGGTTTGTGGAGGAGAAGCAGAGCAGAAAGAGCTTCAAGATGCAATAATAAATGTTGTAGAAAAATCAATTGCTGATTTTAAAGCAAACAGGGAATAAATCTATCCCCTATTTATTTTAAAGGTCTAAAAATTAAGTATTAATAAAGTTAAATATAGAAAAAAGGATTTTTATTTTTTCAGTGACTTAATCCCTTCAGATGACCCTACAAGAACTTCATCTGTTACTCCAAAAAATATTCCATTTTCTACAACTCCAGGGATATAATTAAGCTCTTTTTCAAGATATGCAGGATCTTCAATACTTTCAAACTTAACATCAATGACAAAATTACCGTTATCTGTTATAACCGGCCCACCTTTTCTTTGACCCATTCTCAGAGCAGGGACTCCTCCAAACTGCTTTACATGATCACTGACTGTTCTGCAGGCTTGTGGAATGACTTCAACAGGTACAGGGAATGCTCCAAGTTTATCGACCACTTTAGAATCATCTACAATAACTATGAATTTATCTGCAGCGCTGTCAACGATTTTTTCCATTGTATGAGCTGCTCCGCCGCCTTTTATCAGATTTAATCTGCTGTCAACTTCATCTGCACCGTCAACTGCAATGTCAATTGAATGTTCTTCAAGGGTGGTTACAGGAATTCCATTTTCCTTTGCAAGTAAAAAAGATTGGTACGATGTTGGAATACCTAATATTTCAAGTTCTTCATCTATAATCCTTTTTCCAAGCTTCTCTAAAAAATAAAGAGTAGTGGATCCAGTTCCAAGTCCCACTATATTTCCATCTTCAACTAATTTTGCAGCAGCATATCCTACATTTCGTTTAAGTTCCATAATTAGACCTCAATTAATAAATTTATAGTAATTTTTTAAATTATATTCAATTTTAAAAACGTATTTATAAGTTATCTAAATTAGATATATAAAATTATTAGATTATTTGAAAAATATAAATAGCAAATTTATTTTAAAAGCACTAAACTAAGTTTTAATCCATTTATACATTCATTAGCAGGTTTTCCAAGGGATTTAATTATTTTACACTTATCGCCCTCATATAAACCTTCTGGAAAACATAATTCCCTCATTGTACATTCTTTATCGCATTCAGGAAATTCAAAGGTAAGCATAGACCCCTCAAATGCTTTTTTAGTATCGACAAGTGCTTCAATATCTGCTCTTTCCACCTCAACAACTTTAACTTTTCCACTATCATGTATAAGACAGGGGTGTTCTGTGTCTTTTACCTCCGTTACTACATACATTCTTCCTTCTTCTAAAGAATCAATGCATGTACTTTTAAATCTACACGCTTCACATTCTGCAGAAGCTCCATAATGCATGAATTTAAGTCCCTCTTCTGCAAGAGTTTTTCCAATGAGCGTTATCATAATTTGTCTCCTTTAAATGGTGTTTTATATAATTAGTTCAATTATATCAAATATTATCTGATATTTCATTTGTATGCTGCATACTATAGAAAACAGCAGTTATTTAATTTTTAAAATGGCATTTTACATGAAATTAAATTAAATAGTATTACCATTTTTAATATCTACGGTTATATAAAAACATTAGGTATATGAATATAAATAGTTATCATCTGAAATTTCTTATTACATAACTGTCTAATCCTTAAAAAAATAAATTAAAATCAGCCTAACTAAATTTAACAAATATTAAGGGCTATCTTAAAGATTCAAAAGAATTTTTATAATTTTTGAATAAAATAATTCATTGTGCTCTTTAATTATATTATGGAACTACAACAACTGGAACTTTTGCTGATCTCAGTACCCTATCTGTGGTACTTCCAAATAAAGTTCGATTTAGACCTTCAAAAGTCGATGATTTTTGACAGCCGTGCTTACCAGTAGAACCCATAAATACTATATCAATACTTTCCCTCCGGATAGCATCGAGAATTTCTTCATATGGTTTTCCACCAGTGACTTCAGTTTTTAATTTGACCCCTTTACATAAACCTTCACATTGACTTTCTTCCAGTTTTTTCCTAAAACGTTCTACTACCTTTTCTCCTTCCTTCTGTAAACTATCATATAATTCCCCTCTAAAATTTGGCAGATATGCTGACCGCAGGAAATAAGTGTCGACAACATATAAAACAACAATATCAGCGCCGCTTACATTGGAAGTCCATATTGCGTGTCCTCCTGCCCTTTCTGCACATTCAGATCCATCTATTGGCAGTAATATTTTCTTGTACATACAGTGACCTCTAATTTTATATTAATATTATATTACTTTCAGTATAAAAATTAATATTACACAAATTTCAAAATGAGACTTTGTTGGGAACATTGAAAAAGTAAATAAACTTAAAAAATAGTTAATAAAAATTTAAACAATTTGAAATATTAAATTATTATAAATTAAAATAAATTAATATGGCCTTTTAGCTATAAACATGCCTGATTTTTTCTCAACTTGGATTTTACCATTTTCATTCAAAATATTTGCAATATAGTCCTCAAAATCAATTATTTTATCACCACTTATAACATTCTTAACCCTTGTAAATGAAAGAACGTAGTTTACTAAAGGTTCAGCTTCGGTTACTTCCAGACCATCTTCATATTTTACGAGCTTTATATCTCCAAAAGATTCACTTAACTGTTTTTCCCCATTTTCAAGACCAAATGCACGCGCAACTGGTTCCAATGAACAGTTAGCGTTTTTATCATAATTAGATACCAGATCACTCAATTCTTTCATATAATTTAGGCCAAAAGTAGTTGCATAAAGCACACCGCCACTCTTTAAAACTCTACTAATTTCAGATATTGCTTTTTTCCTGTCAGGAACATGGTAAAGCATAAGGTTTGCAATAACCACATCAAATGAATTATCAGGATGTGGAATCTGCTCTGCATCTATTACCTCATATTCAAACCTTTCTGCAGCACCGCCCAGAGTGAGTTTAGCATCACCAAGCATACCTTCTGAAAAATCAGAAAGTAGAATGTGCGCATCTTCAGGTATCTTCTGAAGGTTTGATTTCCATAATATTCCATTTCCACATCCAAGCTCAAGTATTTTAGCGTCTTTTTTAAATTGAATCTGATCAAATAACCATAAGGTCCATTTATAGGGATTTATCCCAAATCGCCTGTTTAATTCAACCCTTGCCATAAAATTACTTGAATCTGAATACTGTTTTAAAAGTGATGTCATTTTATTTACTCCTATTGTAAAACATTAAATATTAAGAATTAATTTGATTAAATCATTTTACTTGGAAATTATATGACTTATCAGATAATTTATTTCCGCAGCGAAAAAAGGTTGTTAGATAACGCCAGTTGCAGTTGCAAGTTCTTCAGCAGCTTCTTTTGTAAGTCCTCTATCTCCCAAAATAGTATACCTTTCCTTTCTAATTGTATGGGCCATAGTCAGTGCTTCAATAATACATTCTGGATCTAATTTTAGCTCACGTGCAGTTGTTGGAGCTTTTATAGTCCTTAAGGTATCTCTTATATATTTCCAATCTCCCCCATGTAGATACATCATCATTATAGTACCTATACCGCACTGTTCACCGTGTAATGCAGGTTTAGGTGCAACAATATCTAAAGCATGGCTGAACTTGTGTTCAGATCCGCTTGCAGGCCTGCTTGTCCCTGCAATACTTATGGCCATTCCGCTGCTTATGAGCGCCTTGACAACAAGAGCAGCACTTTCTACATGGCCCTCTTTTATTGCATCGGCAGATTCTAAAGTCATTTTAGCTGTCATAAGTGATAATGCAGATGCAGAATCACTGTAATATTCATTTAAAAGCCTATAAGATAATTTCCAATCTAATACAGCAGTGTAATTTGATACTATATCCCCACATCCAGCTGCAAGAAGCCTAAATGGAGCCTGACTTATGATTTCTGTATCTGCAATAACACCAATTGGCGATTGGGCTTCAAGAGATACTGATCCTTTTTCATTCTTTATAGAAGCTCTTGGTGAAGCAATTCCATCATGAGAAGCTGCAGTTGGGGCACTTATAAATTGAATGTTATTTCGGGTTGCCGCCAGTTTTGCAACATCTATTACCCTACCTCCACCAATCCCTAGGACCACAGACACATCCTTTGATGCCTCCTGAACTTCTAAAACAGCTGATTTGGATGCATTATCAATTATAAAAGTTTCAACATCGAAATTTTCATTTTGAAGGCTTTCTATAGCCTTTTCTCCCGCTATCTTGAGGGTATTTGGCCCGCTTACCACCAGAACTTTATCTTTAAACATGAGATCCTTACAGATAGAACCTGTTTCTTCAATTACTCCTTCGCCCGTATGAATTTCTCGTGGTAGTTGGATTTTCCTAAAGTCCATATTATCGTCCTTATAATATTCATTCATTGTATCGCAAATTTATTGTTTTAAAACTATATCTTTTTCTATTTTGAAAACTTTTTTAAGTGGCTAAATCATTAAATTAACTCAATTTACAGAAAATTATATAACTAATTCAAAAAGTTATATATATCTTAAATTATAAGTTTGGAACTTTAAAAAATACTTTTAAAATAGGCAAATATATAAAGGAATATCAAAAAATAAATTAAATGATTGACGATCTTTATAAGCAAAGAACTATTTTTTTGCTTGCAGAACGTGCACTGAAAAAAGCAGAAATATGCATTAATTCAGGCTCAGAGGTACTGACTCAAATAAAAACTATTTTTGAGACTTGCAAAACCTGTGGTTTTTGTACACCAAACCTTTCTTGTTTGAGTGTTTAAATCAGTACCATTACAATATTTAAACTAATAAATTAGGAGTGAATAACATGGCAAAAGTAAAAGGAACTAACGTTAGAACAAGACAAAAAAGTCATTATAAAAAAGCTGGAAGTAAAAGAGGAAGAGGCGTAAAACATTAAGGATACCTTGTAACTCAAGGTTTCTTTAATTATTTCACATTTAAATAAGGATCATATCTCTTTCAACTAACTATTTTTTTTAATTAAATAAAAATTAAATTTTTATGTAACACATTGTAAAAAAAATCTTATTTTAAAATTAAAAAAAAAGTAAATATTTTATTAATTTACTTAAAACAGCGTTTTATGTTGTCGCTTGTTTGTAGATAGCAGCTATTATTGCATTCAAATCTCCAGAATAAATGTAATTATATCCATTGTTTAACAGGTATTGATCTGGGTGTGCCAGTCCTGTAAAACTAGCAGGGCTATAATTATCATCATGTGCCCGTGGTAGCCATGCTAAACCAGTTATATTAACCGATGATGGGGCCATCCAGACGCTGAATACTTTTCTAGTTCCAACTAATTTCTTGTAATAGCTTTGTCCCATTTCATATATTACACCAGCATCTGCTCCACCATAAACATCAACTATTAAAGCATTTGCAGGTACGCTTGTATTTTGAAGTACGGAATAATGTGTATTAGCACCTAAACCTGCGTTATATGCATTTATTCCCAGTGCTTTTAAACCATTTACAATAGCGTTGATTCTATTTGTATCAGTTGTTGCTCCATTTATGTAATCACTTGTTATATATACAGGTCTTGCCTGTGATACAGCTGAAGTAACTGTTGACCATGCTTTTACTGAAACGTAATTTGGTAATGCCTTGTTTGTTTGATAGTAATTGAGTATCTTTGAATATGTATAAATCAAGGATTCATATCTTAATTTACCAAGATTAGTGTTTGCATAATTTGGTGTTATACCATTTGCATCTATAAACGTTTTAACTCTTTTAGCAAGGTCTACATAATCTGACTTGTATATATTTCCACTTGTAATCTTTTCACTGGATTGTGCAGGAGCAGCGACAGTTTTTAAAGTTATCGGTGTTGTTGTTCCGTTGTTTAACTGCAGTAAACCTGCAGTAAGCAGTCTTAAGAAGTCAGGCATTTTAACATGTGTTGTACCAATTGTCACATAATTTGGAAGGACATGGTTGGTTTCAATGTATGCTTTGACCCTGGCTGCTGCATCGGTGATTTGACTCACAGTAAAACTTGTTGAATTAATTGTTGTTTTTGTTTCTCCTGCTGCAGCATATTGTTTCTGACTGCTAACACTGGTAATTACTGTAGTTTGCTGTGTTTGACTTTTATTTGTAGATTTTATAGTTGAATTTGCCACAGCTTGAGTTGTAGATTTAGTATTTGTCTGTAAAGTATTGTTTGCTGTTTGGTTTATGCTTAAATTATACACAGTACTGTTATTAACAGCCTGTGTTTGTGCAGCCCCCACATCTGATGCACTTGCACCAGCGATACCCATCAATGACAGACTGAATATTAATAAAGCCATAAATAACAATTTTTTCCTTATTGTACCGCCTCCGATTTCCCATGTGCAAAAAAGCTCTGATTTTGACAGTTTTTGTACTTTGAATTTTGCAAGCATTGAAAACTTGAATTCAAGTTTTTCAGGGAGTAAGAAAAAATTAATTTCTATAATATATAAATATTATGGTTTAAATTTAGAAAAAAAGCATCTTTAGAGCTATTTTTTTGATTTGAAGCTCATTTTGAAGTTATATAAAATTAAGTATTAAGACAAGGCAGCTTAGTTAGCACTTTTAACTAATAACGTCATTTAAAACGTTATTTTGACAAAATAAGCCTATTTATTGCTTTTACAACATACAGATAAATCGTATAATTATTTAAAAAAGCTTATTAGCTTTTTATTTGAATAAAAACCATTTTTTTCAAAATTAAGAAAATTTAAATTAGTTTTATTAAATAAGTAGTAATTAGTATGTTTAGAATTGTTACAATAATACATATATCTCTTTAATTATTTTTTATCTTTTTAAATTTTTATTTTAATTTCAATCAAAAAATCACTGCGAAGATATAATTTTTTGCCAGAAAATCATGATTTTTGAGTGTTTAATGTCTCTATTTTTGACCATATTATTAAAATAAATAAAAAAATGTAATTTAAATTAAAAAGTTAAGCTCAAATCTATTTTCTAAAATCGATTTAGTTTTCGCCCATATCTATACCCAAATTACACTTCCTGTTAAATTTTAATTTTAGTTAATTATATTAAAAACTTCAACTATATTCACATGAAGATATAACTCCATTAATTATATAACCTCAGGGACAGGAGCGTAGTTTTATATTAGTTATTTAATGGGACTAAAAATTACTTTTTTAAAGAATTCCCTACCTTTAATCTTAAATAATTAAAGGAACAACTATCTACTATAATATCCATAAAAAATATAATCATTTTATATACTTATTAGATTTTAATTAGGTGAATATATGACAGATTTCAGTGAATGGTTCCATAATATCTTAGAAGAAGCAGAAATAATCGACGATAGATATCCTGTAAAAGGGATGAACGTTTGGCAACCACAAGGATTCAAAATAAGAAAATATACTTTAGAAATTCTTCGAAATATCTTAGACAAGACCCATGAAGAGGTACTTTTCCCAATGTTAATTCCTGAAGATGAACTTGCAAAGGAAGCAATACATGTCAAAGGTTTTGAAGAAGAAGTTTACTGGATTACACATGGAGGACTTACAGAACTGAATAAAAAACTTGCACTTAGACCTACAAGTGAAACTGCCATGTATCCAATGTTCTCATTATGGGTAAGATCCCATACCGATCTCCCTATGAGGTTTTACCAGATTGTTAACACATTTAGATACGAAACAAAACACACACGACCTTTAATACGGGTCAGGGAAATTACCACATTTAAAGAAGCGCATACTGTACACGCAACAGAAGAAGAATGTGAAGAAGAGGTACAGAATGCAGTTAAAATTTACAAACAATTCTTTGATATGCTCGGAATTCCTTATATGATTTCAAAGCGCCCGCAGTGGGACAAATTCCCTGGTGCTAAATATACAGTAGCATTTGATACTATCCTCCCTGATGGAAAAGCACTCCAAATTGGAACAGTACATAATCTTGACCAAACCTTTGCAAAGACATTTGATATAACTTATGAAACAGAAGAAGGAGACCATAAATATGTTTACCAAACATGTTACGGCATATCTGACAGAGTTATAGCATCAATTATAGGTATTCATGGAGATGAGAAAGGATTGTGTTTACCACCAGCAGTTGCACCTTATCAGGTTGTTATTGTACCAATTATATTTAAAAAAGGTGCTGAAGAAGTTTTAGAGTTCTGTAGAAATATAGAAGCTAAACTCAAGTCTGCAGGATTAAGGGTCCATTTTGATGATAGGGACATAAGAGCAGGGAAAAAATTCTATGAACATGAAATGAGGGGAGTTCCTCTAAGAATGGAAATAGGTCCTCGCGACATTGAAAATAAGAATGCAGTAGTCTTTAGAAGGGATAAACTTGAAAAAGACACTATTTCAATTGAATCTGATGACTTTATAGATGAAATTAAATCCACATTAAGCAATATAACTCATGATATGAGAGAAAAAGCATGGGGATCCTTCAACAAGCACCTAAGAGATGCTGAAACCGTTGAAGAAGCTGCCCGGGAAATTGAAAAAAACATGGGAATTGTTACATTCCACTGGTGCGGAAATGAAGCTTGCGGAAAAGAACTTGAGGAAAAAGTCAGAGTAGATATTCTTGGAGTTCGAGAAAGTAAATCAGAGACTTACAAAATGCCTTTAACCGAAATAACAAAAGAAGAGATAGATTTACTTCAAGAGGAAGGGGCAGCAGCACGTGAATGTATTAACTGTGGGAAGCCTTCTACATGCAGAACTATGATTGCAAAAACCTATTAAAAATTAGCTGGGGAAACATATGAATATAAGAGTTGTAAGTCTTGTATTAGTAGTTTTAATATTTGCGTTAGTTTCTGGAATGATAAGTTACTCAGTATCCAGTGGAGTACATTTAAATGACGCATATACCAGTGGAAAGATCACAGTAGTTCAGCAAACTGCAGCAGGTACAGTTCCTCACCAGGTTATGATAACAAATAATGCAAGCAAATCTGTTAAAGTGAAGAAAGGAGACGTACTTGCAAGTACAGTATCTCAAGATCTTGTAATTGCAGAAGATAAAACGATATCATCAAACTCAAATGCAACTGTAAAGGCATACTGCCTAGAACCATCTCAAAGGGCTGTCGTAGGTACAAAGTTATTGCCTGTAAATACCACATACAGCGCAATAACTCGTGTGATAAGTGATTCTAATCCAACTAACTCTCAAAGTGCTATGAACGCCCAACTTCAAATCTGGATAATTACATCCGAAGGCAACTTAAATCCATATACTGGAGAACCAGTGGCCGTTGTAGATAATAATAATATTACATGGTCAGAGTTCCGCCAGGATATAGCCGATGCCAAAAGCGATGTTATGAGCACATTCAACGTTACAGAAAGCAATATCAAAAATTTAAATCAAACACAATCAAACAGTGGATCAACTTCATCATGGATAGACAATACTATAAGTTGGATAAAAGAATCAATATAATTTATATTAATTAAAATTTTATTTCAAGTAGGGTCTATAAATGAATTAACCACTATGTAAAAAATCTGATTCAGGAGTTACCACTATGGAAAAAACATTTGCTGTAATCCCAGTATCAAAATTTACAGATGCAAAAACAAGATTATCCCCTAAGTTAACGCCATTGGAACGTGAAAATTTATTAAAATCCATGTTAAAAGATGTAATTGGAGTTTTAAGCGGGTTAGTAGACAATATAATAGTTATAAGCTCTGATGATGATGTTTTAAATTTTGTAAAAAAACTCGGCGTTGAAACCTTTAAGGAAAAAGGAGTTACTGATTTAAATGGTGCATTAACTCAGGCAATTCAACACTATTCTAATTTTTGCAGTAATATATTTATAGTACCCTCTGACGTGCCTTTAATTAAAAAGAATCATGTTAAAGATATATTAAATAGAAGTCAAGAATTTGATGTTGTCATTGCTCCTTCAAAAGGTGGAGGTACAAATGCACTTCTATGCCCTACTTCCTTTTGTGTGAAATTCGGAGATTACAGCTTCTTTGAACATATAGATGAAGCTAAACTAAGAGGACTTTCACACAGCATTTATGATTCCTTTTATTTATCCATGGATGTGAATACAGCAGAAGACCTCGGAGAAATAATGCTACATGGAAAAGGAACTGAAGCAAAAGACTATTTAAAGAAAGTACAGCTTAAAGTTAAATCTAACCATGGATCTGAAAGGTTGGATGTTAGCCGAGAGGCCACCATATGATCGCGATGTCCATTGCGGGCTTTGACCCTTCAGGCGGTGCTGGAATTTTAAATGATATCAAGACTTTTTCTGCATTTGGTGTTTATGGAACTGCCGTAATAACAGCCCTCACTGCTCAAAATATAAATAAAGTAGAGGGAGTTCAGCCAGTTGATGTGCAGTTCATTGAAAAACAAATTGATACAATCTTAAAACAGGAAAAAATTGAATTTGCAAAGACAGGGATGCTTTACTCTGATAAAATCATAAAAACAGTTGCCCAAAAAACTACCGAGTATGGACTAAAAGTGGTGGTTGATCCTGTAATGATCGCAGGCTCTGGGGGGCACCTGTCCCAAAAAGACTTTGCCAGATCTTTAAAAAAATATCTTCTACCTGTTGCTACATTAACCACCCCCAATATACATGAAGCCCAGGAAATTTCAGGAGTTAAAATAGAGAATACAGAAGATTCCATAGAGGCTGCACTTAAAATTGGAGAAACATGTAATGTTGTAGTTACTGGAGGGCATCTTGAAGGAACTGATGTCCTTTTCGATGGTTCCATAAAGGTTATAGAAGGGGAACTTGTGGAAAGTAACAATACACACGGCAGCGGCTGTACCTATTCATCTGCAATTACTGCATCCATTATAAATGGAGATAACATAGAAACTGCTGTTAAAAAGGCAGGAAAATTTGTAAAAGAAAGTATTAAATATGGAAGCATGGGAACTTTAAATCAGTTCTGGAAATGTAATAGTTTAAACTTTTAAATTTTATTGAAGTGCTCTATGTGTGTTTCAAAAAATATTTCCGTTCTTTGATTTAAATGAAATCCTTTAATTTTTGGCATATAGAATACTATTTCTTTAAAATCTTTGTTTCAAACCACCTGAATTTGGGATTAAATAAATTGACTACACAATTTATTATTGAAGTTTATAATCACCTTTGAAAAAGCAATTTAACAATATTTGTTCAATTTTATTTTTTTTACTTTGACTCAAGTTCTTGATAATTTGAAGAGTTGTTGACTCAAGTTCTTGATAATTTAATTAGAGATCGATATTAAATTCATATGTTCTGTTTTTGCGAAATATACGACAAAATAATGAGTATTGAGATTTTAGAATTTTTTAAAAATATTTTTAAAAACCGATTCATTTATATGTTAGTAAAACTACATTATAAGTAGTTGATATCAAACAGTTGAGTGATCATTTGAAAATTATTGTCAATGAACACAAAAACTAGTTTATATCCATTACATAATATCAACTATTTGAGTTATATCAATCAGTTGATTAGGAGGAACATAAAATATGGAAAATCATGACCAATTTCATGACCATGAACACCATGACCCCTTTCATAAAAATATTAATGAAATGATTAATGAAATGCAAAAATTAGGTGGTTTAAGAATATGGATAATGCATGTTTTGGATGAAAATGGACCTACAAATGGTGCTGAAATTATGGTAGCAGTGCAGGCTCACACTAATTTAAGCCCAAACGGTCCTTATAAAAACGCAGGCCCTTTACCAGGTTCAATATATCCTATGCTAAAGAAAATGGTGTCTGAAGATCTTATCAACAAAAATTCAGAAGGGCAATATAATTTGACAGAATATGGACGAAAACTAAACTCTAAACTCATGGGACGTTTCCATGTAGATCGTCAGGAAAATAATATTCGAAAGGTATGGTCAATAGAAAACATTTTAACTGAAATTGAAAACGATTTATCATATTTAGAGGACATTAAAACAGAGAAACTCACTACTAGAAAGGAGAGAATAAAAAACTTGGCTGAAAGAATTAATGAAATTAACAAATCATTAGAATAAATGGCTTTAGTTACATATTTAATTCATTTTGATTCAAGTTAGCGGTAGCTGTCATTAAGTTATAATAAAAAACTGCTCAAGGGTTTTAGGCACTGTTTAATCCATTGTTAATATAAGTTAGCGACAGCTATCATGTAATCAATGAAATATGGAAAAAAACAATGACAGAACAATTTATAATATTCAGATACCCAGAAAAACCATGCAAAAAAGTATATGGAAGAGCAAAAGCAGTATAAAATTCATTAAATGAAATTGATAGTCATATATCTTATTTAAAGACATTAAGAGAGAAGAGCTAATTCCATATGAAGAATTAATTGGAGAATTAGATAAAAGACTCAAAAAAAATGAAAAATTTGCTCCAAGAGAGATAATTTAAAAGCTAATGAGTAATTAAAGCAGGTAATACTTTAATTACATTATAAAAACTGTTAGAAGCAGTCTTAATTTACACATTTTTGTTTATTCAACTCGAATTAGCGGTAGCTCTCTTCAAGCACTGAATTAACTAAATTAGAGGATAGGAGGAAAAAAAATGGCTGAATACACTATAGAATTAAATAACCTGACTAAAAAGTTTGGTGATTTTACAGCAGTGGATGATTTATCGCTGACTGTAAAGAAAGGAGAAATATTTGGTTTTTTAGGCCCAAATGGTGCAGGCAAGAGTACTACTATAAGAATGCTATGTACACTCGCCCAACCTACATCTGGCTCTGCTAAGGTTGCAGGCTATGATATTGTTAAAGATTCCGAAAAAGTTCGAGAAAACATTGGATTAGTTGCAGAGAAGATGATCATGTACGACAGGCTCACTGCAGCTGAAAACCTCAGGTTTTTTGGAAAACTTTATGATATGCCCAAGCAAAAACTGGAGAAAAGAATTGATGAGCTGCTTGAACTTGTTGATATGCAGAAATGGAAACATACACAGATAGCCACATTCTCTACAGGTATGAAACAGCGGATTAATGTTATCCGGGCACTGCTGCCAGAGCCTAAAATTCTTTTCATGGATGAGCCAACACTTGGCCTTGACCCACAGACAACATTTTCCATAAGAGATATTACAAGAAAAATCAACGAGAGTGGGGTGACAGTTATATTAACGACACATGCTATGGTAGAAGCAGAAGCTCTGAGTGACCGTGTTGCTATTATAGACCATGGAAAAGTTGCTGCTCTTGATACTTCACAAAATCTGAAGAATCTAATATCAAAAAGTAATGTATCTATATTTGGCGCTAAAATTACGAATCTGACACCTGAATTGATTGAGAAGATTAATTCACTTGATGTGGTTGTTACTGTTTCACAACAGGATGACCACAATTTGAAAATAAGTGCTAATGGTACAGATGCCCTTAACCATATCATCGATGTTATCCGTCACGAAGGTGGTAACATCTCCGTTATAACCAATAGTAATGAATCAACTCTAGAAGATGTTTTCCTGGCTGTTACAGGTAAGGAAATACGTGACGAGGCCAGTAAAAAATCTTCCATTGCATACTATGATCCCCATGAATCTGCTGCTAAATCAAGGGTGAGGTGAAAACATGAATACAGTAAAAATATTAAAAGATAGTTATCACGTAATGACTAAGGAAATGATCGAGTTAAAACGTGACAAAATGACGATAGCAGGAATGATTGTCATGCCTTTGATTTTCCTACTATTGTTTGGCTTCATTTTCCCAAGTGGTAGCACACATGAAAATGTTCAAATGGGGCTGGTCAACTTGGATCAAGGTGCCGGAAGTAATGAATTCATAACACAAATGGAAACTATGAATAACCAACTGGCAACTAGTAAAAATAGCAGTTATATGAGCTTTACTAATTATTCTAGCGTTGATACAGCTAAAACAGCTATTAACCAAGGAAAAATAAGTGGTGCATTTGTCATACCTCCGGGATTCTCAAATAATGTGACGAATGGACAACCTGCAAATGTTATAATTAATATAGATAACAGTAATCCTCAAGTTGCCGGGACAGTTGAGCAAGTGTCATCAGGCACCGTAAGTGGGTTAAATGGAATAATAGCAAATGCTAGTGTTTTAAAATTGGGTAATGAAGCAAATCAGCAAATTAATCCCCAAGCTGTAATAGCTCGTTATACTCCAAATATTGAAAATACTATACCTGGTGCCTCCAACTACTTCAATTTCCTAGTACCTGGACTGATGGTCATGATTGGTATGATGCGTGTTATGGATAGTATTCCTGAAACAATCTCTAAAGAAAAGGAATTAGGCACATTTGATGGATTGTTATCTGCACCAGTTCACCATATCTCAGTTCTTCTTGGAAAAACGATGGCACTGACCATAAGAGGATTAGTAGAATGTTTATTTGTACTAATATTTGCAGTCCTACTCTTTGGAGTGACTGTACATGGAAACATGCTACTGGTATTTGTCATGACTTTCCTTGGCCTTTTCAGCTTTATAGGAATCGGATTTATGGCTGTAGCCCTAGCTAAAGATCAAGGAGGTGCTTCAACAATCATGGATCTACTCATGTTCCCTATGATGTTTCTGAGTGGTGTAATATTTCCTATACAACAGATGCCTTGGATCATGCAGGAGATTTCAAAGTTGAGTCCTTTGACCTATGCAGGCGATGCTATGCGTAAAATAATGCTCTTAAATGCAAATGTGGCAGACGTATCCACCGATATAATTATAGTATTGGTTTTTGGTATTGTTACATTGGCTATTGCATTACCGTTATTCAGTAGATCAGTGAAAGACTAGATTCAATTTTAAACATTTGCTTAAGAATAAATGGAGTGTTCATAAATGAAAATAAAATGAAGAATCAATATGGAAGTAATTGGAATAATTGATACCTAAATCTTTAAAAAGAATGTAAAACTCAACATTACTTTTTTTTAATTTGTAAATCTTACTTAAGGAGACACCTGTTCGATTCCAGACTGAATAGTAGAAAAGCCAATGAATTTAGTTTGTGGTCCAATCAACAAAACCGCTTAACTGGTCTCTTTTTGGATTTACCTATGTATCTTCAATAGAACTACTGTCCTTTTGCCCCAAGTTACAATACTTCTTTAGAGTTATTCCAAAAATCTAATATCTTCTTTTTTAAACATTAAACTCCACTATAGGCTCTTTTTATGATGTTCTGGGTCTACTAGTGATTCTTTAAAAGGACACTAATCTTTGCTATCTCTAATTTTCAAAGTTAAGGAACCACCAGAACAGGACGCTTTGTTTCTCTTATCACTCTTTCAGTTGTACTCCCAAGTAAAACCCTATCTAAACCGTGTTTGCCTGAAGCCCCCATGATCACAACATCTACATCTTCGTTATCCATAGTTTCGAGTATCACTTCATGTGGCTTTCCTTCATCGATTTTAGATATGAATTCAATGTTTTTACACATTCCTTTGCACTGGCTATCTTCTAAATCCTTTTTAAATCCAGCAATAGCTCTTTTACCTTCGTTTCTCAATTCTTTTTCTAAATCCTCTCTAAAACTCGGCAGATATGAGGGCTGCAGATAGTTGACATCGATTACGTTCAATACAATAATATCTGCACCGGTTACATCTGCAAGTGATATAGCATGTTCACCTGCTCTTTTTGAACTTTCCGAGCCGTCTGTAGGTAACAAAATTTTTTTATACATACTTGAACCTCCAAAATTTTTGTTAACAAAAATTTTTGGGTTCAAAAATGCATAGCATTTCTTCAACCCCCAAAAATCTTCGATTTTTTGTGGAACACTTTGTGTTTGGTATATCAAAATTTTTCAATTTTCAAATGTTCAGGAAAATTAGAAATTTTCCTTCAACCTCCTGTACTAACTAACTATTTATTTTCTAGCCATTGACGCAAAAATACCTCCAAAACAGAGTACCGCAAATATGATAAAGGTTATCTGTATACTTTGAATTAAAGCAGGGTACTGTGCAGGTAATATCTGCACCCTACCAATTAACAGAGCAAAGATCAACATAGCTATTCCCATACTTAAAACTTGACCCACCAAACGCATGGTACTTACTGTTGCTGAAGCTACACCAAAAAATCTTCTTTCCACAGATCCCATAATGGCATTTGTATTGGGGGAAGAAAAAAGCCCAAATCCAATGCCAAGTACAATCAATCCAATTATTATATATTCAAATGTCGTCTGTGCGCTTATAACTGCAAAAATTAAAAGTCCCAATGTCACCAGTGCCATTCCTACAGATGCCATGATACGTGGTTCATAACGATCTGAGAGCCTACCTGCAAAAGGAGTTATTATGGCCATCATTATCGGTTGGGCTATCAAAATTAGACCTGCATTTTGCGCGCTTAATCCTTTTACATACTGTAAATAAAGGCTTAAAAGGAATGTAACTGCAAATGTAGCACTGTAATTTATAAGTGCAGCCATGTTAGAGAAAGCAAATGCCCTATTTTTAAAGAATAACGTCATATCCAGCACAGGACTAGCTATACTCAATTCTAACCTGATGAATCCTAAAAATAATAAAACACCTGCAATTATAGCCGCTATTCCCCATATGTCAGGAAGCGATGAAAATCCAAATATAACCAGTACAAGAGCCGTACTGTAAATCACTGAACCAGGTAAATCAAATTTTTCTCCTTTACACGCTGCCCATTCCTGTTCCCTCAATTTCCAGAATACCAGAACAATTACCAGTAAACCAAACGGTACCATTAAATAGAATAAACTTCTCCAGCCAATATAATGAGTTATAAGACCTCCTAAAACTGGTCCGAGAGAAAGTCCAGTGTAAACTGCTGCAATATTTATTCCAATTGCTTTTCCTCTTTCTTGAGGAGGAAAAGCTGATGTTATAATGGCAAGTCCAGTAACGAAAATCATTGCACTGCCAATTCCCTGTAACACCCTAAATCCAATAAGTGCAAGGGTGGAAGGAGCCATAGCTGATAAAAAAGATGCTATGGTAAAAATAATAATTCCAGAAGTAAAAACTTTTTTCATTCCATGTATATCTGCTATTCTCCCAAATGGAACAGCAAACATGGCTGATGTTAATAGAAATGCTGTTGGAATCCAGCTCAGCAAAATAGCATCTGTAGCAAATTCAGAAGCAATTGCAGGAAGTGCGATATTAACAGAAGAACCCATAAATGGAGTTAAAAAGGAAGCTATAGTAGCTATCAATAAAGCCGACATTTTATTAACATTGTTACCCATGAAAACACCAGTTAACTAAATTTATAGTTAATATTTGTTACTGCCATTATATAAAAATTTAGAATTCATTTTTTCAGGTATAAAGACTTTAGAACCAGTAGTTTAAGTTTAAAATTAGCATTTATTATTCAATTCTAAAAATTATACCATTTGGAACTTTTAAATTATTTAAAGAGGATGATTAAGTTTTTAAATTAAAAAAATAAAATAAAAATTAAAAAAGATCCTGCAAAAATTAAAGGTCTTGACGTGAAAACTCTAGTTTTTGAGATTTTTTAATGTTATAACTCATAAACTTCTTCAGGTGAGAGAACTGCGGCTCCACCCTCTTTTAAAGCGGCAATACCTTCATCGATATCTTCAGTACGCAGTACAACTACTGCTTTTTCTGCTTTCTTTTCAACAAATGCATATATGTATTCCACGTTAGTATCCGATTTATTTAATACTTCAAGAATTCCTTCAAGTCCACCGGGAGTATCTGGAACTTCTACTGCAATTACATCAGTTATTTTAACTACAAAATTGCCAGCTTCAAGTGTTTTTTTTGCCTTTTCAGGGTCAGGGACTATAATTCTTAAAATCCCAAACTCAGATGTATCTGCAATTGAGAGAGCACGTATATTCATCCCTGATTCCCTTAGAATACTCAGTGCGTTCCATAGTCTCCCTTTTTTATTTTCTAAAAATATAGATACCTGTTTTAATTTCATGTTCGCCACCTTGCATGATTTATATTTAAATTTCCCTTTTATCAATAACCCTAACAGCTTTACCTTCACTTCTTGGAAGTGATTGTGGTTCAACAAGAGTTACATTAACTCTAAGTCCAATTTCACTGTGGATACGGTCCTCTATCATCTTTTTGATTTCTTCTACATGTTTTACTTCATCTGAAAAGAACTTTTCAGATGTTTCAACCTGAACTTCAAGTTCATCCAGGTGCTGCGGCCTTGTAACCACAATCTGGTAGTGCGGTTCAAGATCTTCAATCTTAAGCAGCGCTTTTTCAATCTGTGATGGGAATACAATTACTCCCCTAATTTTAAGCATGTCGTCGGTACGCCCTGTGATTCTATCCATTTTGATAAGTGTCCTTCCGCAGGAACATTTTCCCTTTCTTAAAGCTGTAACATCCTTTGTACGGAAACGAATTACAGGCATGCCCTCCCTTGTTAATGTTGTTAAGACAAGCTCTCCTTTTTCTCCTTCAGGTATTGTTTCAAGTGTTTTAGAATCAACGATCTCAGGGTAAAAATGATCATCAGATATGTGCAGCCCGTTTTTATCCTCACATTCCATAGCCACCCCCGGACCAATTACCTCAGTCAACCCATAAATGTTAAGCGCAGTGAGATTAAGCCTTTTTTCTATCTCGTTCCGCATTTCTTCAGTCCACATCTCAGCCCCAAATACTCCTGCTTTCAATTTTATTGATTCTTTGCTGATTCCTTCTCGTTGAGCCATTTCACCCAGATAAAGTGCATATGACGGTGTACATGTTAGTACAGTTGATCCAAAATCTTCCATAATTTCAAGCTGTCTCATAGTATTTCCAGCAGAAATAGGTACTACTGTAGCCCCTATTTTTTGTGCACCATAATGTACTCCCATTCCACCTGTAAAAAGTCCATAACCATAAGCATTCTGAATTATATCCTTTTTTCCAGCTCCGGCCATTCCTAAGGCCCGTGCAATAACTTCTCCCCATAAATCCAGATCTTTTACCGTGTATCCTGAGACTGTTGGTTTTCCCGTTGTCCCTGATGTAGTATGTACTTCCACTATCTCATCTTCAGGAACTGCAAACATTCCAAAGGGGTAAGCATCCCTTAAATCAGTTTTAGTGGTAAATGGAAGTTTTTCAATATCTTTAAGAGTTTTAATATCTTCTGGCTTAACACCTGCTTCATCAAAACGCTTTCTGTAATATGGAACATTTTCATATGCTCTCTTTACAACGGCTTGTAGTCTTTTAAGTTGTAGTGCTTCTTTATCATTTTCTGACATGCACTCTGCTTCTTTATTCCAGATCATTTATCTCCCTGCCAATCATTAGATAAAATTGTAATATAAACTTTAGTTAAAATCTATTTTTATAACTTATGTATTTATTTGTAGCAACTGCAATCTCGGGAGATACACTAATTTAAGGAATCAAATAAGTAGCCTGTTTAAGGACTTTAATGTGCATAATATCAATTTTTATCACGTTAATTCTGCCCAAAATGCATATAACTATCATATAAATGTATTAATCTAATTTATAATATTTAAATTAAAAATATTTGTATTAAAAAGATCTATTTTAAATTTCAAGAACATATAATAATTTATAAAGTATAATAAATACTATTAATAATTTCTTTAATTTTTACACTATAATGAATCTAGTTATACATAAATAAATCCGAAAGGCTTATTAACTAATGCATCACTAAACAATAGATCGGCAAAGGGTATTCTAATCACGTAATTTTTACCGCCTAACCGATTACTGATTTTCCCTTTGCCCAAAATATATAAAAAAATGCTTACCGCCTCCAGAAGCATTGGAATATATGCCATATAAAATTATACACCTTTTTACTTATTTATCATCTTTTAATTTTATATAACACGAATATGAACGCTGATTAATTTTTGTAAAATAATTCTAACTAAAAAGATGCTTTTAAATATTTAATAAAAAAGAAGAATTTAAAGAGTTTAACCTTTTAACCAGGCATCAACTCGAGTATTGACCTCATCCCAGTTTACTATGTTCCAGAAGGCTGCAACAAAGTCTGGTCGGACATTTTTGTAATCCAGGTAGTAAGCATGTTCCCACACATCCAGTACCATAAGCGGAGGCCACCTAGGAGCGGTATTTACACTGTGTTTTTCAAGCTGTAGTATAATCAGCCTATCCGTACTTTTACACAGAGTAACAACTGCCCATCCAGAACCTTCTGTAGTTATAGCAGCCTGTGAAAACTCTTTTTTGAACCTTTCAAAGCTGCCAAAATCTTTTTTTATGTATTCAGCTATTGTGCCAGTTGGTTCACCGCCATTTTTATCAGCAGGTCCCATATTCTTCCAAAATAGCGTATGAAGCTGGTGTCCACCTGCATTGAATGCAAGTTCCTTTGCTTTAGCTTTAACATCAAAATCTTCGCCTTTTTCCCTTGCTTCATCATACAATTTAAAAATAGCATTTGCAGCATCTACATAAGCTTGATGATGTTTTTGGTGGTGTATTTTAAGCTGTTGTTCAGAAATATGCGGTTCTAAATCTTTATATCCATAATCTAATTCAGGTAATTCATAAAATCCCTTTGCCATAAAAATACCTCCAAAAAATTTTAATAAAAAAATTTTTGGGGTTCAGGAAAATACTACGTATTTTCCTTCAACCTCCAAAAAATTTTCAATTTTATTAGGGTTTCAGAAAATTCATCTTGAATTTTGAGAACCTCCAAATATTTCATATTTGGGGCCCTCGAACACTGTGTGTTCGGGGCATCGGAAATCGGGGATTTCCGAATGTTCAAAAATCTCAATCAAAGATTGAGATTTTTTCAACCTCCTTTTAACTATAATTCTTTCCATTCTGAAGTCTTATATTTTTTAAACCATGGTTTATGGCACAACCACCAGTCGATACATGCATATTCTCCTTCCTGCACTTTTTGCTTTCTTTCGATGATTTCTTCTTGACTCTGTGCTGGTGGAACTATTACATTACTTCCAAACCTTCTGTTTAATGGCCAGTCAGCCGGAATTGCTACTTTCTCATCATCTGCAATTCTAAGTCCTTCTACTGCCCGCACTATCTCGCTGAGATTTCTTCCAAGCTCTTGAGGATAGTAAATCATTGCCCTTATTATTCCCTCTGGATCAACTATTATAACAGCCCTTACTGTATTTGTTCCCTTTGCAGGGTGAATTAAGCCAAGTTTACTTGCAATTTCACCGTTGTCAGCAATTACTGGAAATTCAATTCGGATATTGAAATTTTCTTTGATCCATTCTATCCATTTAAGGTGCGAAGTAACCTGATCAACACTGAGCCCAATTAGTTCACAGTTCAGTAATTTAAAATCGATATAATGTCTTTGAAATTCTAAAAATTCGGTGGTACAAACAGGTGTAAAGTCAGCAGGATGACTGAAAAGGATAAACCATTTACCTTTATACTCTTTGGGAAGCTTTATTATACCCTGAGTTGTTTTAACATTCTTAATTTTTGGAAATGGATCACCGATAAGCGGCATTCCTCCAGCTTCGTCGGTTTTTTTGGTTTTCCGTACCTCATATATTTTTACTTTATGTCCCATTTTTGACCCTCTTATTTAACAGATATTTAACATTATTATTTTATTATTTATGTTAAATAATGATTTCGCTTTTATTAGGAGAATAATGTAAAGATTTAATGTTAATAGGAAAATTTCAAGGGAATATGTCTAAAAATCCTTAAATAAGATACATTAATTTAAATTTAAAGATGATAATTCTATTACAGCTAAATTTAGAGAGAATAAACTTAAAAATAAACATTCCCTGCACTTAAAATAATAAAATCTAAAAATTTTTTTAAAAATCAAACTGAAAAAGAAAATATGAAAAAATACTACCCTTTAGTTGTTGCAGGAGGCGTGAATACCCTCTGTCCAAGTTCGCTGTCAAGCATGAACAAACTGCTTGCAGACTCACCTGTGAGTTTAACTTTTTGAAGTACAGCATTTGCTGACTCTTCTTCTTCAACCTGTTCTGCCACAAACCACTGCAGGAAGTTATTTGTCGCATGATCACTTTCAGACAGTGCTAAGTCTACCAACGCATTTATTAAACCTGTAACTTTCTGTTCATGTTTGTAAACATGTTCAAATGCCGCTTGAGGAGATTCCCATTCAGCTGGAGGTTCTTCTATAGAAGATAAAATTACCCTTTCTCCCCTCTGTACAATGTAATCATAAAATTTCATTGCATGGGTCATTTCTTCCTGTGCCTGAACCCTCATCCAGTTTCCAAAGCCGGCAAGTTCAATAGATTCAAAATATGCTTCCATTGATAAATAAAGATATGCCGAGTAAAGTTCAGCATTTAATTGGTAGTTTAAAGCATTCAAAACATTTTCTTTAATCATTCCATCACTCCAATACTCGAATTTATAATAAACCATTCTCTTTATGTTTTTTAATAATTTCTTCTGCAAGTGCATCTATTTTTTTGAAATCCTCTTCCTTTGGAAATCCCTTGACAATAACTGGATCAATAATTTCAGCCTTTATATTGGTTAAAGCTCCTTTAAGTAGTTCAACTGTTCTTCCACCCCATCCATAAGAGCCTATTATAGATACAAATTTTAACTTAGGTCGCAGCGCATTTGTAAGATATGCTGCATAAACTGCACTTGGATGTGGGCCAGTTAAAACAGTCGGAGTGGCGATTATGAGCGTTGATGCATCTACAAGAGATGTAGCTAATTCTCCAACATCAGAAGATGTTAAATTAAATGGTTTGACAGTTATGCCATTTTTAACCAGGATATCCATTAGATAGTACACTATTTCCTTGGTGCTGCCATGCATGGATACATATGGTATGACTACCTCATTTTTAGTTTCATCAGATATCCATTTTTTATAAGCTTCAAAAATAAGTTCTGGTTTTTTATAAACCGGCCCATGACTTGGTGCCACTATTTCAATAGGAATATCCTTAAGTTTTTCCATATTCTTCTGGATAAACATCCTGAATGGCATCATTATCTCTGCATAATATCTTTTTGCAGCCCTGTAAGTTAAAGCTTCATCAGTTACAAAGGGATTGCTTTCTGCAATATGTGAACCAAAGAAATCACATGAAAATAAGATTTTATCTTCCTCAAGATATGTAGACATAGTTTCAGGCCAGTGCACCCACGGAGTATAAATAAATTTAAGGGTTTTATCTCCAAGTGAAAGGGTCTCTCCGTCTTCAATAGTTATAAATTTCTCATCAGGAATTAAAAGTAAGTCTTTAAGCATTTCTTTGCATTTTGGGTTGGTTATAATGTCCGCATCTGGATAAATTTCAAGTATTCCCTGTATTGACCCCGAATGGTCCTGTTCCGCGTGATGTGATATGATGTAATCAATGTTCACATTAAGTTCCTGGAGATTAGTTACTAATTCCTCTATTTTAGTGGGATCCACTGTATCTAATAACGCTGTTTTTTCGCTTCCCTGTATTAAATAGGAATTATATGTTGTACCTTCTGGAAGAGGGATAATTTCATCAAATATTCTCCTGTCCCAATCTATGGCACCAACTGAATATATTCCAGATTTTAGTACTCGGGATGCCATCTTAATCAACAGGTTCAAATTGGTCTTTCCCGACTCCACACATTGGGCAAAGCCAGTCATCAGGTAAATCTTCAAAAGGAGTACCTGCGTCTATTCCAGATATGGAATCGCCTTCTTCGGGGTCGTATATGTAACCACACGCTGTACATATATATTTTTTCATTTTTCAGCCTCCAAAAGGTTTGTTAATAATAGAAGTACTTAAACGATTTAAATATTGGCTTTATTTATTTTAAATTTTTCGTAAGTTACCTGATTTTAACAAATCGAATCTTACCTGCCCCACAGCTAGGACAACGCCATAAATCAGGTAAGTCATCAAATGCCATACCAGGATCTGTTTTTGTTTTAGGTTCACCCTTTTCAGGGTCGTATATATAACCGCATACGTTACATTTATATCTGCTTGCCATTGAATCAACCTTTTAAATCTTTTTAACTGTTACCGTATCATCATAAAACGAATTTTACCTGCCCCACATTTTGGACAGCGCCACAGCTCAGGTAAATTATCAAATGCTGTGCCTGGAGGTGTTCCTGTTCTGGGTTCACCTACTTCCGGATCATAAATATACCCACAGACTTTACATCTATATCTCATTGACTAAATCCTCCTTTTATACCTCCCAAAAAACTTAATTTTAATTATTATACTTTATCTTTGTTTTTTAATATTTATAAATCTTCCAAATTTAATTATTTACACATTTTTAAGAAATTAAATTCATTATCAAAAGTATTAACCATTTAAATTTTATTTAAAAAAGAATTAATTAAGTTTTAATGGTTTTTAGGCTGTACTACACAATCTTATAAATTAAATGTCAATATGGTCTTTCCCACGATTCTATATCTCCTGTTACTACTTTAAAAACTGGATTTGACCTGGGAAAATCTAAATTCACCAATATATCATATCTTTCAGGATCCCTTATTTTGAGCTTTCTTTTTAAATGTTTAAACTCATAAAGCATTTGCCCATCAGTTACTTCAATTTTAGAATTTACAAACTTAATTCCAATTCTATCCCTCTTAAAATTATAATTTCTCCTTTTAGATTCATTGTAAACATGTAATAAGTAAGTATCAATGGCAAGTACCGGATCATTCTGTTTTTTAAATCTTTCAAGTTGAGGATGATGCTTATAACCTTCAGTCTTTCCAGTAAAGACATTACGGGCCATTATTCCTTCTCTCCAAAGTGCAACAAGGCCCTTGACATCGAGGTATTCAGGATGCAAACTCCATAGTCTCATGTAATCACCGATACATGAGACTATGGGTCGCAAAAAATATAATTTTTTGCAGACTCCACAATCTCATAGTCTCGCTCCCATATTCGATTGGAAGCCTCACGGCTTCACAATCTCACATAATCTTTCTTTATATTAATAATGTGAGATTATGAGCCGCGAAAAAAATTCTTTTTTCGCAGGCTGTCAGAACTTACAGTTCTGACGCCGCAAACATGAAATGTTTGCAGGCTTCACAATCTCATTGATCATAGATCTAGTATTCGATTGGTAGCCGCGAAAACTACGTTTTCGCAGGCTCCACAATCCTACAATCCTACAACTTCCACCAATATCCAATTAGAATCCACGAAAAACAAATTTCCGCAATTCAACAATCTCATTACCAATAGCATGAAATCATAAGCCACAAAAACTACATTTTTACAACCCCAATCTCACATTAACCCATCCATACAAACAATATGAATTAAAATCACTTTTAATCTCCTAATCTTCACCCGTAACATTTAAACAAATAAACACTAACAAAGATTTAAAGAATAATTAAGAATCAAAGCAATATAGGGCATCAAAAAATAAAAAAAATAATTATAAACAAATTAAAATTATTTAACAAGCATTACAGGCGCTTCTACAGATTTTAAAATACTTTCAGCTACGCTGCCGAGTATTAGCTTTTCTAAACCCTTTTTTCCATGGGTTCCAATAACAACAATGTCTGCTTCCATCCTTTGAGTTATAGTAGGTATATCCTTACGCGGATCTCCAAATACGAGGATTTCATCAACAACTACGTCTTCTTTTTTAGCTTTTTCGCTTAATTTTTTTAATATTATTTTACCTTCATCTTCAAGAACATCATAGGGATAAATAAGCTTTTCATCAATCACATAAACCCCAACTATTCTTGCATTGTACTTATTTGCCATAGAAATTGCTATATCTTCAGCCCTTCCGGCATATTCGGAACCATCTGTTGGAACCAATATTGTTTTAAACATTTAATACACTCCTTACACAATCGAGATAATCCAGGTTAACCTTTAAAAATACTATTCAACCTTCTTCAGGTGATCTCCAACTACAAAATTCACTCCACCAACATGTAAAACTGGTTTTATCTTTTCAACGTCTAAATTACCGCCTTTTAAGGAGTCTTCCTTAGCGCTTACATTTAAGACTTCTCCCACGATAATATTATGATCTCCAGCATTTTTAATCCAGTGCACTTTACACTCAATACATGCAACGCACTCCTCGATTCCGGGTGGTGAAACTTTTTTAGAAGGTTTTGAAGTAAGACCTGCCTTTTCTATTTCATTTACACCGTATGGGAACTTTTCACCAGTTATCCATAATTTATTTAAGATATCTTCCTTTGGAATATTTACCACAAACTCATCAACTTCCACTATATTTTTATAGGTATGATGGCTTGCAACTGATGCAAAAGCAATTAATGGAGGATCCATTGAAACTGGCATTGTAAAAGAAAATGGAGCAGCATTTACTTCACCTTTCCTATTTATGGTTGTTACAATAATTGTAGGACGAGGTGCTAATACTTTATATGCATTTTCCGTGCCTATTTCTTCAAAGCTCATTCAATCACCTTTTAATATATTAATTAAATAAAAATTTCTTATTTAATGGTTAATCACTGCTATTCATTATGATCTATATTTTATAAGTCAAATGATTTATTATTTTGCATTAAATATTTAGATAATTTGCAATAACCTAAGTCCAAGTCATAAGAGGATTATGTTAAAATAATTTCACATATAACCGATGCTACATCTTTGTAGTAATTATAAGAATGTTTTAATTTAATAGATCTACAACTACCAACTTGGTTATATCCAAATAAACATGCGATTCCATTTTAAAAAAGAGCATATACTAACTTATTTTCCAATATAATTAATCTATAACAGGTAATCTGATCTGATTTTACCGAGAAAATATACGCATGGTAACTTTGAGATATTTAGATATAAAATAAAAAACGAAATTATATTTGTTTTACTATTAACCAGTTTGCAGCGGCATTTTATCTCTTTTCAAATATCATGTCAATTAATAATAACAAAATATATTAATATATTAACTATATAATTCATTATATATTAACTGAATAAGGAGATAGTTGATTTTATGGATAATGATGGAATAGTTGAGACAAGAATTGAATTTAAGTTTCCAGAATATGAAGATACAATAGATGAACGCCGAGTATTGGAACAAAAGATTAAAAACAGATTAGGATCGCTTGAAAGTATATTATTTGGTATTACATTTCAAAATGATTCCATTGAAATACAGGAAGGAAACCGCATATACAAAATATTAAATCAAGGAAATAATTTTTCTATATCTGATAATTCAATACAAATGACCTTTAAAGAATTGACTATCTCCAAAAATATTGTTGAAATTAAATTCTTATTAAATAATGTAAATAAAATTATAGAAAAATTCCATGAGAATAACCAGAGGATACTAACTTTAGGTAAAAAAGTACTTTAAAAAATACTTGCGTCGCAAGGTACCGGCTATAATAGAAGTTTTCACTGTTTTTAAAAAAATAAGATCAGGGACATTCTGTAAATGTCCACATATGGTATTTTAGGCAATATAATCTTAATTTTGGATTATTTGATTACTTATGATTGTGTGCAAAAGCACAGTTATTCATGTTCAATTTTTTTAAGAGATTTAAGAAGTACTACAACATATAATTTACCTAAATCCCATATTTAGCAATTATTCCGCCAAATAATCAGCTTTACATGTTTTAATGAATTCATCACATAGTTTTTGAGGATCACCATCACCGACAATTATTCCATTTTCAATCATTATAGCCCTGGTTGTAACTTCTCTAATAAAGTCTACATGGTGGCTTACCATCAAAATAGTTGTGTTAAATTTCTTGTTTATCCTTTTAAGAGAATTTGATACTATTCGCAGAGTAATAGGATCAAGATCCCCAAATGGTTCATCCAGGATTAAAACCTCAGGTTTAGATGTTAACACTAAAGCTAAAGTGGCTCTAACCTTTTGACCTCCAGAAAGCTCATAGGAACACCTGTCCAAAATATCAAGGGGCAAATCAAGCGCTTCAAAAATAGGTTCGGCATATTTTCTAACCTCTGTATCTGGGAATTTTGGAAATAGAAGGTCTAAAATATCAGGTTTAAGCTCAATTTTTTCCAGTCTTGCTTTAGCTTCATGTTCTGGAAGATCAGTAAGCTGGTAAAGAACATCAAGGATTTTATCGCTGATACCAAGTTCTTCAGCTGTTTTACGTGCCTTTGATATAACATGTTCATCTTTAACTCCAAGACGTGACGCAATTTGATCCTTGATTGTTGCATAATGAGTAAGGGCAAATTCCTGATGCATAAATCCTAATTTCCGCCTTACATTCATTCTTTCCAATCCCAGATCTTGCATATCCACCCAGTTATCATTCAATTTAAAGAGAATAGATCCAGAATCTGGAGCATCAAGCCCCGCTAACATTCGAAGCAAAACTGTTTTCCCAGCTCCACTTGGTCCTATTAAAGATACAATTTCACCTTTTTTAATATTAAATTTTATATCTTTAATTTGAAGAGTATTTCCACCTTTTAAAAGGAAAAATCTCTTATTTAAATCATTTACTTTTATTATGGAGTCGCCTATATTCTCAGGGCCTGCTAATGGTTCAGCAGGTTCCATTGGCTCCATAAATTTGGTAATTATTTTCTCAGTAGAACCTTCATCAATGATTTCACCGTTTTCTATTAAAACTAGTCTATCTGAAAGGTATCTGTGAACCTCTGGAAGGTGAGACACGAGAACTATTGTAACACCTAACTCTTTATTTATATTTTTTATAGCGTCTAAAATTTCTTGTTTTGTCCTTGGACATGACATGGTAGCAGGTTCATCGAGCAATAAGACTTTTGGCTTTTTTGCAAGCTGTCTTGCCATTATAAGTCTTTGTTTTTCACCACCACTTAAAACCGGGGCAAAATGATTTATCTTATGGCCTAAACCTACAATCTCAAGAATTTCCTTTGCCTGATCTCCAAATTCAACCACCGCATCGTCCACATCCTGTAAAGACTCATCACCATATTTAGCTCCTGCTAATTTCCTTACAACATTTTGAAGGGCTGTTTCTCCCCATAAACCAAATGACCTTTGAAGATGAATTGCAGTTGCTTTTTTAAGTTTTGCAAAATAGTATGGGCTTGAATTTGGAGAAACTTCTGTACCATCAAGTGTTATTTTACCACTGTCAAATGGTTCTACACCCCTGAGAATTCGCAGTAAACTAGTTTTTCCAGATCCGCTCATCCCAATTATCCCGACAATCTCACCTTCCTCAACATTGAGATTTATATCATTTAATGCTTTGATTTCTCCACCATTTTCTATTTTATATGTCTTGGATAAGTTTTCAACCTTTATCATTCATTTACACCTTGTTTAAATAAATTAATATTTAGCCAACATTTATTGACTTAACATGTTCAGAAAAATTTAAATCTTTAAAAATTGATCAAAGCTGTTTATCCTCTTTAAGAGTATATCCCGGTTTTTTCGACGGCTTTTGAATAACTTTCATGGAGTTTAACTCAAAAGAATATTACCTGTAAAATCACTTCTTTAGTTAATATTAAACAAAGTGATTTAAATTGTTATGCTAATTTATACATCCTAATTTAAGCTGAACTGCTTTGTAATACTTTTTTATATAAAAGTAGTAAAGTACTTAAATTCCAAATTTCAAAAATGAAAATAGGGAAAATATGTTTTAAGCTAATCTCAATTTATACTTGCTAATTTAAACTATAACGCATTTAAACAAACCAATTTATTATTCCATGACTAATTTAATTGATACCTGTTTAAAGTTATCTCATCACGAGATAGCAATGCGTGGAGGTGAAAATTTGGCACAAAAGCGACAGAAAAGGTTTAATGTAAGTCCAGCGCAGGTTGAAAAATCCATAAAGGGGACTCATTTTCCTGCACAAAAACAAGATTTAATTCAAAGAGCAAGGGAAAATCATGCTAATCAGGATGTTTTGAAAGTTTTAGAAAATATGCCTGATAAACAATTCAATTCTCCTGTAGATATAAGCAAAGCGATGGGAAAAATGTAAATGATATAATTAAAATTGTTAAGTAAGGACACCAGATTAAACTGGTGTCCATCTTACAATGAATATAACTATTTCAATCTAAAGCCGTCACTTAACCTAATAAGTTATGTTGTGTGCCGTAAATGCACTACTTGATGAATAATTTTATTTCAAGCTAGATTAAATTTCATAAGTTTTATACAAACATTATTTTAAATTATTTTAGTAATACAAAAATACTTTTTCTAACATACTTTGCAAGTGTATAACGAATTTTAACAAAGTTTTAGATAGTAAAAGTTTTTAATAAAACTAGTGAATTTTTTCAGTATATAAACAAAATATTAAAGCACATGAAAACAGATTAATTAAACAGGTGATTGTTTGAGAGGATTACTTGTTGGAAGAATGCAGCCAGTCCATAATGGACATCTTCAAGTTATAAAAAGCATTCTCAAAGAAGTTGATGAAGTCATAATAGGTATTGGAAGTGCTCAGCTGAGCCATACTCTAAAAGATCCATTTACTGCAGGTGAAAGGGTAATGATGCTTACAAAGGCCCTTAGTGAAAACGGCATTCATGCATCAAAATATTATATTATACCCATACAGGATGTAGCTTGCAATTCTACCTGGGTGGCCCATGTTAAAATGCTAACACCCCCCTTCAAATACATATATTCAGGTAATCCGCTGGTTCAACGACTTTTTATTGAAGCAGGAAACAAGGTCACAGAACCACCGCTGTTTAATCGTGAAACTTATTCTGGAACAGAAGTTAGAAGAAGGATACTTCTAGATGAAGATTGGGAATCACTTGTTCCCAAATCAGTTGTAAATGTTATTAAAGAAATTGATGGAATTTCAAGAATGAAACATCTATCTAAAAAAGAAGCTTCAGAATTAATACAAAAAATTTAAGAATTTATGGTGATCACATGGCTCTAAATGTAAGGGTTATCAAAAAAGATGAAGAATTAATTACAATTCCAGACCTTATAAATCAGGTTAAAAAGAATCCTAAAATCGATGAATGTGGAGCAGTATTTTCCTTTGAAGGTATAGTAAGGGGCAAAGAAAATGAAACTAAAGTTAAAAAGTTGAATTTAAGTACCCCTGATATTCAAAAAACCGAAAAGGAACTTGAAGAAATTATAGAAGACATTAAAAATAAACATGGAGTGGCCGAAATAGCCGCAGTACATTATGTTGGGGAATTTTACACAGGAGACTCTCTTTTACTTGTAGTTGTAGCTGGAGCGCACAGAGGCGAAACAGTAGATGCTCTTAAAGAATCAATAGAGCGTATAAAACATGATCTTGAATTTAAAAAAGAAGAATTTACGGATGAAGGAAAAAACATTATTATGTCCGGAGGATAAGCTCAACAGTTTATCATTAGTCCATTACAGAAATAACTGATTTAAACGCATGGATAAGTTATAAAGGAGAAATTAAATTTGAAAAATATAAGGGATAGTGTCCATGGAAACCTTTATCTTGACGAATTCGAGATTAAACTGGTAGATACTCCTCAAATCCAGCGTTTAAGACGGATTAAACAGTTAGGATTTACTTACCTTGTTTATCCCGGTGCAAACCACTCTCGTTTTGAGCATTCCATCGGGACAATGCACGTTGCATCCAAAATTGCAGACAGCGTTGGGCTAGATGAACATACCAAAAAAATGATCCGATCTTGTGCACTTCTGCATGATATAGGACACGGCCCATTTTCACATGTATCAGAAGGTGTTCTTGATACTCCCCACGAATATCAAACATCTAAAGTTATTAAAGAATCAGAAATTTCAGATATTCTGTCTGAAATGTTCGACCCCAAAGAAATAATCAATATAATACATGGAAAAGGGCCTTTGGGACATATAATAAGCAGTGAGCTTGATGCAGATAGAATGGATTATCTTGTAAGAGATTCTTATTATACGGGTGTTGCTTATGGGATGATCGACGTTGAAAGACTTGTATCTTCAATGAAACTTGAAGACAGCCTAGTTATTGGAGTAAAAGGCATTCAAACTGCTGAATCTGCTCTCATTGCAAGATACTTAATGTATCCCAGTGTCTATCAGCACCACACCACAAGAATAATAAATTCAATGTTTCGAAGATGCATGAAATGGATGTTTGAAGCTGATTTAGTTAATTCAGATACCATTTACAAATACGATGATGCAGACATTACCACAATTGCAAGATCTCAGGACGGCCAAATTAAAGACATAATTAACAGGTTAGATAACCGCAATTTGTTTAAAAGAGTATTTACCATAAAGCTCAGTGATTTAGAAGAACCAAAGGATGTTTTCAAGATCAAAGATAAGAAGCTCAAAAAAATTGAACTTGAAATCGCTGCAGATTTAGGTTCACATTCGGAGTATACAATAATCGATATCCCAGAATACCCATTCTTTAATGAAATGAGAACCCAGGTATCTGTTGGGAATGAATGCGTAAAATTAAATGAAATATCAAATTTAGTAAGTGCCCTTAAAAATATGAGATTTAATTACGCAGATATCTGCATATATGTTCCAGATGAATATGCAGAAAAAGCTTCGAAATTCCCATTTGAGGATTATTTAGAGCTTACAATGCAAAAAAATATTAAAGATTGGCTATAAATTAATTGTAAGAAATAAAATAACTTATTATACTTATACGATTCAAATCAAATATTTAGCTGTTTAAAATTAGCTAATTAAAAAATTTGATTACAAATTATATATAAAATATAAATATGTGATAATTATGATTGTAGTTGCTATTACAGGTGCAAGTGGTGTGATTTACGGAGTAAGGCTTCTTGAGGTATTAAAGGAACTAAATATAGATACCGCTCTTGTAATAACCGATCCTGCCAAAATAATCCTTAAATATGAACTTAATATGGAAGAAGAAGAATTAAAAAAATTAACAGACATAATTTATGATCCAAAGGATCTTACAGCTTCTATTAACAGTGGGTCGTTTAGATTCAATTCTATGGTCATAGCTCCATGTACAATGAAGACAATTTCTGCAATAGCAAATGGATACGCGAATAATGCTATAACAAGATCTGCAGATGTGGTACTTAAAGAAAGAAGAAAATTAGTAATTGTACCTCGTGAAACGCCCCTTAGATCAGTTCACCTTGAAAATATGCTTAGAATAAGCAGGGAAGGAGGCATAATCCTCCCCGCTATGCCTGGTTTTTATCATAATCCAGAAAATATTGATGATCTATGCAATTTTGTTGTTGGAAAAATCTTAGATGTCCTGGAAATTGATAATCACATGTTTAAACGATGGCATAATGACAACCCATAACTAATAAAATCTAATAATGATTCATATGATTTCAGATGATGAATTTATAACTCACAAAGATGTACCTGGACCAACCAAAGAAGAAATAAGATGCCTTGTTATGTGCAAATCAAAGGTATCACCAGAGGATATTGTAGTTGATATATGCTGTGGAACAGGAGGGTTAACTTTAGAATTTGCTAAAAGGTCACGTCTTGTTTATGCAGTGGATAAAAATTTAGATGCGCTAAATACAACAGAAAAAAACCTTAAAAAACATAAACTGGATAAAAAAGTACAGCTTATCCATAGTGATGCCCTTGAAGCCTTAAGAAACATTGAAACCTTTGATATTTTGATGATTGGAGGGAGTGGCGGAGATTTACCTCTTTTAATAGAGGAAGGCTACCAGAAACTCACACAAAATGGAAAAATAATAGTTACCTCAATTTTACTTGAAACCCCTGTTGAAGCTGTTCAAACAATGAAAAAACTCCAGATGGATATTGATATAGTTGATGTATCCATTTCAAAGGGACGTGTCATGAAAAGAGGAACTATGATGCTTGCAAGGAACCCTATAACTATTGTTACTGGCAAAAAAAATTGAAGGGGATAACTATGGAAATACGGAAATATATGAGTAACTGGAGAGTCCGTTTAGGTATAGCTTTAATTATAATGGCTGCAATTCTTTATATTACTAATTTCTTACTTTTTAGAGATTTACACGACACTTTGTTCTATCTAGATATAGATTTAGCGTTTATTCCTATAGAAGCCCTTATTATTGTTCTTGTTTTAGAATGGATAATAGGTGAAAGGGAAAAAAGAAATCTACTTCAAAAAATGAACATGGTCATAGGGTCCTTTTTCAGTGAAGTTGGAACTGAGTTACTGGCAGGAATTTCAGAATTTGACTCTAAAACTGAAAAGATAAGGAAAAAGTTGATTATGACTGATGAATGGACTAAAAAAGATTTTTTAGAGGCAAGTAACAGAATTCAAAATTACAATTTCCATGTGTATATTGGAGAGAACAACCCCGATTCCATACACTACTTTCAGGAGTTAAAAGCGTTTCTTGTTAAAAACAGGGAGTTTATGCTGCGACTTTTGGCAAACCCTAACTTACTGGAACATGATTCATTTACAGACCTGTTATGGGCAGTGTTTCATTTAACTGAAGAACTTGAAAATAGAACTGATCTAACAAATCTCCCTAAAGCAGATTATCAACATCTTGCAGGAGATACAGAAAGAGCATACAGTTTACTGGTTTATGAATGGCTGCAGTACATGGAACATCTCATGGAAAACTATCCTTATCTTTTCTCGCTTGCTATAAGGACAAATCCATTTAATCCAGATGCCACTGTAGAAATTCAAGACCCTCCAAAGGGAATGATTTAATATAAAGCCGTAGCAGGCAATAGTTAGCTCACGAAACTAAAACCTTAATAGTGTATAAAACCAATCTTAACTATCTGACCATACATAACTTACAAAAGTTCATGTTGGAGTGTAAAAAAACTGGAAAATTTTACATGACAACATGAACGATTACAAATTATGGTATGATCACGTCGCACTCAATTTATAGAGGAAATCAAATGGAAAGACTCAACCTCAAACAGTACAGGGAAATGGTCAGTTTTATACTGGATTATAAAAAGACACATGGAAAAATGCCAGAGCATGTAATGGTTAAAGGGTATAAAATCTCCAAGAAAGAGTACATAAACATGATAGAACGTGTTAATAAATTTATACTTGAGATGGGGAGAAATCCGCGAACGGTTGATATTGAACCATCACCAAAAGAATACCTGGCTGATTATCCAGAAGATGATTTAGATGATGATATTAACCTTTAAAACCATTTCTATTTTAACTGATTTTTACATTAAATAAATATTAACCTTAAAACACTCATATATAATAAAAATAACTAATAGTTTACATTAAAAAGATATTAACCATTTCTATTTTTAACTGATTTTTACATTAAATAAATATTAACCTTAAAACACTCATATATAATAAAAATAACTAATAGTTTACATTAAAAAGATATTAACCATTTCTATTTTTAACTGATTTTTACATTAAATAAATATTAACCTTAAAACACTCATATATAATAAAAATAACTAATTACAGTTTACATTAAAAAGATATTAACCATTTCTATTTTTAACTGATTTATTTATACAGCTAATTAACTCAATTTTAAAAAGTAAAATAAATTAAAAATAAAAATTAAAAAAATAAGCTAGTTAAATAACATTATGCTTTTGTAAAAGCATTAATTCATCTCTATTTAACTTTTTACCGCTTTTGAACTTTTCATATATTTCTTCAGCATGTGCTTTTTCTTTAATATTTTCTTTTGCGGTAGCTTCACTTTCTCTATTTCGCTTTTTAGACCTGACTTTATCAAGTTTTTTATTTATCTTGCGGATGTGTCCTAAAACTTCCCTTACTTCCTCATGTTTTTTGGAAGCAGTGTTTTTAGTTTCAATAAACGTGTTATGGGCTTCGTCTGCTTTTTTCCTTATCCCGTCTATTCTCTGGAAATATTCCAGCATCTGTTCATGGGTAGACTGAGCTTCATCTGAAAGTTCAACAACTTTAGCATGGTATGTTTCGGACTGCTCTTTAAGCTCCACTGCTTCACTATGGATTTTTTCGTCTTCCTGCATAGTTTGAAGTTTCTTTTGCAGCTCTGTGACCTTTTTAACCAGTTCGTTCTCTTTCTTGATATCGAGAACTTTTGTTTCTATGGTCTTATCAAGCCGTTTAATTTCTTTTTCAATGTTTACTATATCTCTTTTTCCAGACGCCCATTCCATGCTCTTGAGTTTTTCATTGGTCTGGTCCCTTAGAGTTTTGTATTTTTTAACTTCTACGTTAGTTTTATCACGTTTATCTCTAAACTCAATTGCTTTGTTGAGATTTTCTTTAATACTTGCGTTTAAATCATCCCTTACTTGCCTTTGAGATCGAGCTTCACTGTTTAACTCATCACGTTCTTTAGTGAGTCCATTTAATTTCTTTTCATGCTCTCTCTTTTCAGCAAGTAATTTATCAAAGCTTTCTTCCTTAACAGGAGTTTTTGAAACTTCCGCACTATCTTTATTATCCATATTATCTTCAAATAGAGGTAATAATTCTTTTAAATCTTTTTTCTCAATTACAACATCTGCAATTTCCCTTAAAACAGGTTTTGCATTAAAAGCTATTCCTAGCTTGACCATTTCAAGCATGGAAATATCATTTGCGCCATCACCAACCGCCGCACATTCATCTGCAGATATGTCTTCTTTTTTCATCAAATCAGTTAATACATCTGCTTTAGAACCATTTACAAGAGGTCCGCTTACTTCACCAGTTAAAACACCGTCTTCTGCATGTAAAGTATTCGAAACTGCGTAATCAAGATTTAATTCCTCTTTCATACGGTTTGCGATGACTTCAAAACTACCGGTTATGGTTGCAATTTTGTATCCTCTTTCTTTAAGCACTTCAATAGTTTCTTTGGCTCCTTCCATTAGAGGAATGTCATAGATTGCCTTTTTAATATCATCAACTGAAGCGCCTTTAAGTAAAGCAACTCTCTCTTTGATTGATGTTTCGAAATCCAGGTCTCCTTCCATGGCTTTTTTTGTTATTTCTGCTATTTTGTCTTCAATTCCCATTAATTTGCCAATTTCGTCTATGGCTTCACTGTCTATAAGGACATTATCAAGATCAAAGGCTATTAGTTTAATCAAAAGATCACCGATATATAATCAAATTAAGGATTTAAATTAAATCCAGTTCACCCAGTCTTTCCTTCGTTTTTTCAACGCCGAGCTGGGCATCGTCTATGGTTTTTGCACCAGTACATACTACTTTTCCAGAACCGAACAGTAACAATACAACTTTAGGGTCTTCAAGTCTGTAAACTAAACCTGGAAATTGTTCTGGTTCGTATTCTGTATTTTCTAAATCTAATGCTACTGCTTCAAGGTTTAATGTTTTTCCTAAATTTGCAGAAGCAACTATGTTCTGTACTTTAATATTAAATTCTTCAGGTATTTCTGAATCAAGTTTCCTCATTTTATCTACAGTAATATGTATAGCTTTTACTGAATTATCTATAGATTTCGCGCCAGTACATACTAATTTTCCTGATCCAAATATAAGAGCTGCTGTTTTAGGCTCTTTAAGCTTGTAAACAAGTCCTGGGAACTGTTCCAGGTTATATTCGACACCTTCTAGCGCCGGAGCTACCTTAGGCAGTTCAATTGACTTTCCAAGAGTTGCAGAAGCTACAATATTTTCAACTTTAATTGGTACATCTGTCAAGCACATTCCTCCAGGTTTTAATTCATAATCATTGATTTATATATTAAATTATTTTTTACAATTCATTAAAATTTGTCTTTTGTATATTTAGGTAATAATTATCTAGAAATTATCGAGATAAAAGTACAATACTGATTTAATTTGAAATAAATATTATTCTAAAAATGCAGTTTACTTTAAAATTGATCACACTTGTTTTTAAATTTAATGAGTCATAGTTCAATAAGATATTGATACTGATACTTCCAATATTACACTAGATTTATTAACTATATTTATAATAGATAAATCTATTTATATATGTTTCTTAACATCCCATTAAAATATATCTATAGGCAAGACTATGATAAGCCCTAAAGTGTACCAACAACAAATTCAAGATCTTGGAATTGAAGGCCTAGTTGTATCTCCAGGAAATATAGAAGAAGCATTGAATCTTTTAGATGCACTTGAAGAAATAGAAAAAATTTTAGAAAGGATAAGACACAACATCCGTATAGATATAAGAGCTATTAGAATAGATTATATGGAAAAAATAAAAGATATAAAAGATTCTTCAAAAGTAATGGGCCTGTACAGTAAACAACGCCCCATGAAAGACAAAATCAATGACAAAAGAAAATTAATAGACGAACGCGACCTGAAAATCGCGCCCTACGAATCTATTGAGTATACTGTGGATGAATACCTGAGACAGATTAAAAGTATAAAAAATTATCTTAAAAATTATTCCAGAAAATATTCTGATGAGTAAATCATTAGAAAATTAATTTATTTTTATTAAACATCTAATTTATTTGAGTTAATTTTTAATTCACCCAATTTTAGTTTTATTAGTCCAAGCATTATATCCCCTGCAACTTATTTCTACACTTAACTAAAAGTTCAACTGATTATAGAAAAAGGCAATATTATTGAAAATCAATATATTATTAAGGTATGCAATCGCCTAAAGGAGGCACTTAAATCAAATCAAAAAATGATTTAAAAATTTCATTTAATGCACTTAAGGTGCTTCAAAAAAGATATTTACTTAAAGATGAAGATGGAAATATTATTGAAACTCCCGAAAAAATGTTTAAAAGAGTTTCAAAAGCAGTAGCAGGTGCAGATAATTTATATAATGATACTGATGCTTATAAAACAGAAAAAAAATTTTACCGTGCCATGTCCGGGCTTGAGTTTCTTCCAAATTCACCAACTTTGATGAATGCAGGTACACCCATTAACCAGCTTTCTGCATGTTTTGTCATATACATAGAAGATTCTATAAATGGCATCTTCAATGCATTAAAACATATGGCACTCATCCATAAGTCAGGGGGCGGAGTTGGATTTTCATTTTCTAAGATAAGACCTAAAGGTGATGTTGTAAAATCAACAAAAGGAGTTGCATCCGGACCAACGTCCTTCATGAAAATATTTGATGTCGCCACAGAAGTTATAAAACAGGGAGGAAGAAGAAGAGGGGCAAACATGGGAATACTGGATATCAGACATCCAGACATAATTGAATTTATTACATCAAAGGAACATGAAGGTGTTCTAACTAATTTTAACATTTCTACAGCTGTTGATGATGAATTCATGAATGCCGCTGTAAATAATGAGGAATATGATCTTATAAATCCAAGAAATGTAAAACATGTTAAAAAGCTGAATGCAGGAAAAGTGTTTGATACCATAGTAAATACAGCATGGAAATGCGGAGATCCTGGAATTATATTTATTGATGAAATAAACAGGAAAAATACAATCCCTAACGCAGGTATAATAGAAGCTAGCAACCCCTGCGCCGAGCAACCTCTTTTAAATTATGAATCATGCAATTTAGGCTCCATAAACCTGACAAAAATGGTTAAATCAGGCAAAATTGATTTTAATAAGTTAAAAAGTGTAGTTGAGACTGCTGTGCACTTCTTAGATAATGTAATTGATATAAATAATTTTCCAATTTCAAAAGTAGAAACTGAAACCCTTAAAAACAGAAAAATTGGTTTAGGAATTATGGGATTTGCAGAAATGCTTATAATGCTTGAAATTCCTTATGATTCACAGGATGCACTTGATACAGCTGAAAAAATAATGAAATTTGTTACATACCATGCAAGAAAGGTTTCAGCTGAACTGGGGAGATTAAGAGGTTCTTTTCCTAATTTTAAAGGAAGTATATATGATAAAAATGGTTTTCAAGCTATGAGAAATGCAACGGTAACTACTATTGCACCTACAGGTACTATAAGCATAATTGCAGATACAACCAGCGGAATTGAGCCGCTGTTTGCTGTTTCATTTATCCGTGATGTAATGGAAGGAGAAAAGCTGCTGGAGGTCAATAAACTCTTTGAAAGTACCGCAAAGAAAGAGGGATTTTACAGCAAGGAATTAATGACTGAAATTGCTAAAAAAGGATCCATACAAAATATAGATGAAATTAGCGGAAGTATTAAAAGAATATTCCAAACTGCACATGAAATAAGCCCCAAGTGGCATGTGAAAATGCAGGCCGCATTTCAAAAACATGTGGATAATGCAGTTTCAAAAACCGTGAATTTACCGAATAATGCTTCTCCAGAAGACGTTAAAGAAATTATGTTAATGGCCTACAAACTTAAGTGCAAGGGAATTACAGTGTATCGATATGGAAGCAAAAAACAGGTTTTATATTTAAATTCATACCAAGGTAACAACAAGAAGTATCTAAATGTTGATTCCGAATATTCCGGAGGATGCCCTTCCTCAAGATGTCCACTTTAAGCGGACATATAATAAGAATAAGACACATCATATAAAATAATAGAATAACGCCCATATTAACATGGTGTTATAAATTTAGAGAGTAAATTAAAAATTATATTGATGGTGGTTTAATGATAGAAGTTGAAGCTAAAGCTCATGTTAACGATTTCAATAGTGTTCGAGAAAAATTAAAAGAAATTGGTGCTGAAAGAGTAATGATAGAACACCAGAAAGATACCTACTTTAACAACCCGGAATACAGGGACTTTGAAAAAAGTGATGAAGCACTGCGGATAAGGAATACTACTATAAATAACAAAAAATCTGAGATAATCCTTACATACAAAGGCCCTAAACTGGATAATGTAAGTAAAACACGTAAAGAAATAGAAGTTAACGTAGAAGACTCCAAAAATGCTGGTTTAATCTTAGAAAATCTTGGATTTAAACCCGCTGCAGATGTAGAAAAAGAAAGAACCACATATTCTTTTCAGGAGTTCACCATATCACTTGATAAAGTCCACAAAGTTGGAAGCTTTGTTGAAATAGAAAAAGGGATGGTTGAAGGGGAAGATTTTAAAGAAGCAATAGATAAAATATTTCAAATATATAAAAAACTCGGAATTGAAGATGGGTTTGAAAGAAGATCATATTTGGAGCTTATGGGAGTTTATAAAGATTGAAAACTCCTAAAATTATTTTTATAGATTTATTTTGCATAAACTATTAATTGCATTCAAATGAAGTAACTTTTTAAACTTAAATTTTAGTTAATTGGTTAAATTTTTTAAATTAAAACACATACCCCAATATCTTATTAAATAATCAGTAACGCCATATCCAAGATCTTGTGCACAGTTTATACCTCATATTAAATTATTATATTGGTTAATTAAATTGAAGTCATTTAAAAAAAATTCCCATTATCTTAATCAACGATTACATAAATTATAGTAGTAACAACACAACAATCCAAACATGAATGTTAGTCAAATATTTGGTCATTCACTATAAATTAATATTATAAACTATCCTTAAATATGGACTATTAAACTGAATAATTACATGTAATTTCCAAAATTTATTCTTTTTTTGTCAATTTAATTTCATTTAAGGTTGCCATTTGGATAATAATACGTTGAAAATAGATAAATAATCACAAAAAATGCAAATACTATATTTTATATAAATTAAAAACAAAAAGTACATAGCTTAAAAAGGTAAAAATGATAAAAAAACTAAACTTAATATACAGTTATTATTCTACTTAGATCAATTTAGATAAATATAATTTCATAACTTGAATAGTAATGTAAAAAATCGTTAAACCATACAAGTATCAAAATAAAGCACGATTTAAGGTACGCATTACATTTAAGATATTAATTAATACAACGCGCATAAACGGAAAATAAACTAAGGTGGGGAACGTTTTGAAATATTTTGTCAGTCCTTATAACGACTCGGTAGATTTAAAATTTCCAAAAGATATCACAATATATGATACAACAATGAGAGATGGGGAACAAACCCCCGGAGTATGTTTAAGACCTTCTGAAAAGTTACAAATTGCAAGGAAACTTGATGAACTTGGAATACATCAAATAGAAGCTGGATTTCCAATAGTTTCTGAAGAAGAACAACGTGCTGTTAAAGGAATCGTAGATGAAGATTTAGATGCACAGATAATCTGTTTATCAAGGACCAAAAAAGAAGACATCGATGTGGCACTGGACTGCGACGTTGACGGTATAATTACATTCATGGCAACTTCAGACCTCCATTTAAAACACAAATTTAACATGACCCGAGAAGAGGTCTTAAATATGTGTATGGGGGCTGTTGAATATGCAAAGGACCACGGTGTTTTTGTAGCATTTTCAGCCGAAGATGCCACCAGAACTGATTTAAATGTTTTAAAAGATACCTATAAAAGAGCCGAAGAATATGGCGTTGATAGAATACACATAGCTGATACAGTAGGCGCGTTAAGCCCTCAAGGTGCAGAATATCTCGTAAGAGAAATAAGGAAAGAAATTAAGACAGGGATAGCAATGCACTGTCACAATGACTTTGGACTTGCAGTTGCAAACACTATTTCAGGGTTCCTTGGTGGTGCAAACGCTGCATCAACTACTGTAAATGGAATAGGTGAGAGAGCAGGTAACACATCACTTGAAGAGCTGGTAATGAGTTTAAGAATTATTTACGGCCTTGATTTAGGATTCAACATTAAACATTTCTATGAACTTTCAAGACTGGTTGAAAAACTTACAGGTGTTTCAGTACCTGATAACAAAGCAATAGTGGGAAGAAACGTGTTCAGACATGAATCAGGAATTCATGTAGATGCAGTTATCGAAGAACCACTTACATATGAGCCCTTTTTACCAGAACTAATTGGCCACCACAGAAAAATAGTCCTTGGAAAACATTCAGGCTGCAGGGCAGTTAAAGCGAAACTTGACGCATGCGGAATCGAAGTAACCAATGACGAACTGTGTAAAATCGTTGATCAGGTTAAGAAAAGTAGAGAAAAAGGCAAATACATAAACGACGAACTTTTCAATGAGATAGTCCGGTCTGTACGCAGTATGGCAGACCTATAATTTACTATTTTAAAACACCTTTAAACATTTATATCCCAGGTTTGATCTTATGAATATCACAGAAAAAATACTTTCACGAGCATCAGGGAAAAAAGAAGTACATCCCGGAGAAATTATCGAAGCTGACATCGATTTAGCAATGTCACACGACGGAACATCACCGCCCACCATAAAAACATTTCACAATGTTGCCCAAAAGGTTTGGGACCCTGAGAAGATTGTTATTGTTTTTGATCACAATATTCCTGCAAATAACATTGGCTCTGCCGAATTTCAAAAGGTAGCAAAGAAATTTGCAAAGGAACAAGGAATAACAAACTTATATACTCATGGGGAAGGTATATGCCACCAGGTACTGCCTGAAAGAGGTTATATCAAGCCAGGAAAAGTCATAGTCGGTGCAGATTCACATACATGTACTTATGGAGCTTTTGGAGCTTTCGCAACAGGTATGGGTGCAACAGACCTTGCAATGGTATATGCAACTGGTAAAACCTGGTTCATGGTACCTGAAGCATTTAAAGTAACTGTTAACGGTGAATTGGGGAAATTTGTATCTGCAAAAGATGTTGTGCTCAACGCGGCTGGTGAAATCGGGTCATCTGGCGCTACCTACAAATCACTGGAATTCCACGGCGAAACAATTGATTCAATGCACCCTGCAGGAAGAATGACCATCTGCAACATGGCAATCGAAATGGGAGCCAAAAATGGAATCATGGAACCAAATAAAAAGACCCTTGAATACCTGAAAAATATAGGGATCACTGATTTTGAAGTTGTCAGGTCAGATAAAGATGCCGTCTACGAAAAAGAATACTCTTTTGATGTAAATGACCTTGAACCTCAAATCTCGTGCCCTCATGACGTGGATAATGTTAAAGGTATTTCCAACGTAAAAGGTGTATCTATAGACCAGGCACTCATCGGGTCATGTACCAACGGACGGCTTGAAGATCTAAGGGAAGCAGCAGAAGTTTTAAATGGTAGAAATGTACATGAAGATGTAAGGCTGCTTGTAATACCTGCCTCAGCTAATATATATAAACAGGCCTTAAAAGAAGGGCTTATTGAAACATTTATAGATGCAGGAGCCATAGTATGCAACCCAGGATGCGGGCCATGTTTAGGAGCCCATATGGGAGTTATAGGTTCTGATGAAGTATGTGTTTCCACCACAAACAGGAACTTTATGGGTAGGATGGGAGACCCAGAATCGTACCTGTACCTCGCAAATCCTGCAGTTGTAGCTTATTCAGCAGTTTTAGGAGAAATATCAAATCCTCAAGATTTATAAACACTGTGGACATGACATGTAATATTAACAACCGTTGCAAATTCAGGTACACCTTCAATCAACATTTTTTAGGAATAATATAGATTTTAGGTTGATAAAAAATTCATAAAACCTGTCAGAACAAGATTTAAATATACCCATAACGAACCTTTGAAACCCCTCAAGTTCATTTGTATATAAAAAACACTCAAGGGAAAAATATGAACATGAATGTAATGGACCGAATAAAAGAAGTGGAAAACGACATAGGAAACCTCTCAAGTGCCCAAAAAATACTCCTTGCAACTGATGGATCAGTTACAACAATACTGGACGTATTAAAAGGACATATAAATGTTGAAACACTTGTTCAGGAATTCAAGGAAGCTGATGATGCTCAATCTCAAGATCTAGGCATCAATAAAGGAGATACCATCAATTACAGAACAGTAGTTATGAGCCATAAGCCTGAAGAGCCGCTCATACATGCCATATCACTGACTCCTGTTGATAAACTTACCAATAACTTCAAAGAAGACCTCCTAAAGGCAGATATCCCTATTGGGCGCATACTTAGGAAATACAATATTGAATCAAGAAGGGAAGTAACCCATATAGGCTTTGAAGATCCCGATGAAGAGCTTAAGTCAATATTTAACACAGATTCAACCATGCTTACAAGGGTTTACAACATAATCTACAAAGATGAAATCTTAATCCAGATAAAAGAAACATTCCCTTACAGTTTATTCAGGGAATAAATTAGAAATTCAAACATATTACCCAAAATAAGTTAATATTCTCTTTTTTATATTTTAAATGAGTTATCTATTATATTAGTCTAGACTTAACTTAATATATCGCAGATTGCATTTCTAAATAACCTAAAATTGCTTTAAATTAGCATCAAAGAAGTCTAAAATCTTTTTTATGTTAAGAGTAGTGAAGAATTGTTCATTCCCATGTCCAGCACCTTGAATAATTTCAAGATATACTTTTTTATCTCCAATTACGATTTTTAGTTTACCTGCAAAGTCTACAGATTGCTGGTAAGGAATCACTCTATCAGAAGTTCCATGCTGTATAAAGAAAGCTGGATCATCAATTGAGATGTATGTCTCAGGATTAGCTTTAGCCACCTTGTCAGGAATTGTAGAAATATTCTGCCCCATGAGTTTTGATTCCAGAGAACTGCTTATGTTACATGTTTCTCCATTAATTCCACTTTCGACGAACTGCTGGTCTATGGTACCGAAATTAATAGGCCCATATAAGTCAACAACTGCTTGAACTCTATCAGAAACATTGGAGTTTCCCAGGCTAGAATTTTGAAGCTCTGTTACGCCTCCCGATGTACCTGCCAGTGCAGCCAAATAACCCCCTGCTGAATTTCCAATAACACCAATTTCACGGGGGTCCATATTATATTGTTTTGCATTAGCCCTTAAATAACGAATAGCTGCTTTAACATCATTAATTTGGGCTGGGAATTTCGCTTCACTACTTAAACGGTAGTTAACTGAGACGAAAGCATAACCTCTATCTAAAGCTGCCTGTTTAATTGCATTTATTTCCGAAGTGTTTTTATCCCCTTTATAAAAGCTTCCGCCATGGATCGCTATAATAACTGGATAAGGTCCGGTTGTATTTGGAAGATAAATATCCATTTTTTCAGCTGCAGATACATTGGCATAAGCGACATTAGTCAAGCTTTGGCCAGTGATGTTACTAGTGGTATTAACTTCAGTTTGAGAAGCATTTAAAAACCATGATGCGCCCCCAAATACAGCTAAAATCACTAAGATTAATATAACAGCTATTTTCGAATTATCCCACATATTTATCCTCATAAAACATAAATTTTATAATTTATTTAAAGATTTACCAGATTTATACCCAAATCTACATTAAAAGACCATTAACATTTATTATAATAAGTTTAAAAGAGATTTTTAGAGATCACGGCCACTGCAGACATGAAAATCCTATTCTTCATATTAAATTTGCGATTTGTACTAAAAACAATTTATGATAAATATCAAACAAAAAGAATAATCTCAAAAATCAGTTTAGATAAATTTAATAAAACAGTCACAGATAATTATTTAAGATCAATCATTTTAACCCAGACGTTATTTTTAAAAGTTAGGTGATATAGAATGGGACTTAAATTTAGAGACATTGTATCCTCTCATGAAATTAAACTAGATGAATTGAAAGGCAAAACAGTAGCATTAGATGCCGCAAATACCATTTATCAATTTTTATCAAGTATCAGGCAGATGGACGGCACTCCACTCATGGACAGCCAGGGAAATGTCACGTCTCACCTGAGTGGTATCCTTTACAGGACCTCGTCCCTTGTTGAAAAGGGAATTAAACCTATTTATGTTTTTGACGGCAAAGCCCATGTCCTTAAAAAAGATACGCAGGACGGGAGGCGACAGATAAGAGAAGAAGCAGAAGTTCAGTGGAAAAAAGCTGTTGATGAAGGTAGGATTGAAGATGCACGTAAATTTGCAATGCGTTCATCCAGAATGACCCCCGATATCATTGAAGGGTCTAAAAAGCTCCTTGACTTAATGGGCATCCCTTATATTCAGGCGATATCAGAGGGTGAAGCTCAGGCTTCTTATATGGTAGAAAGAGGTGATGCATGGTGTGTTGCGTCGCAGGATTACGACTGTCTGCTTTTTGGGGCGTCTAGAATGCTTAAAAACATAGCAGCCAGAGGCTCTAAATCAAGGCTAGAAATGATTAACCTCAATGAAATCCTGGAAATGAATGGACTAACCCGCGAACAGCTTGTTGATGTTGCAGTCCTTGTAGGTACTGACTTCAACGAGGGAATAAAAGGAGTTGGAGCTAAAAAAGGACGTAATCTAATTAAAAAACACGGCGATGTTTTCAAGGCGTTGAAACACCTGAAAGCAGAAATGGACATTGACCCCCAGGAGATCAGGGATATCTTCTTAAACCATGATTTTATTGAAGATTATGATATTAAGTGGAATAAACCAGATAAAGAAGAGGCAATTAAATTTTTATCTGACGAACATGATTTTTCGGCGGACCGCGTTGTTAGTGCTCTGGACAAGTTGAAGAAGTTGAATCCAGCTCAAAAGAGTTTAGAGCAGTGGTTTGGCTAGATCTATTCTACAGATAACATGAATAAACAATTTATACGCAAGTACCTTGAGCCGCGTCTTATAATGAGGCTTAGAATCTATTCTGCTGTAATGATCATCATGATGGTTATTATAGCTTTTGAAGTGCTGCAGCATACAGTTACTATTTCACTGGCGGCATGTGGGATAATTACAGGCTTTGTAATAGGAACAATAGTCAGCCGCATGTATCACCTGAGCTGGGACGAAGAGACCAGCCATGTTATCGGCCGCATAGACAAAATAGGCGCGGTTATTCTCGTGTTTTATTTGATCTTCGTGTTTACCCGGACACATTTTTTAGGGTACTGGATGCAGGGAGCTCCCTTGTTGGCCCTTATTCTCAGCATTACATCAGGGACTATGCTGGGCAGGGTTATGAGCACGAGAAAAGGTATAACTAAGATTTTAAAGGCGCTGAAGATTTACGATGTCTTAAATTGATCTTCCATTATGTGACCTTAAAAAGTGAAAAAAATTAAATCTGCAGAGTGCTAGGCAAAAATAAGGAATAATTTGGAGTAATATTCAATACAGATTCAATCATGGTTATAATGGTTTACAATATAATCTATAAAGAACTCTTAATAAATGAAACATTCCATTTACAGTTTATTTAGAAAATAAATATTAAAAGATGAAATCTTAATCCAGATAAAAGAAACATTCTTACAGTTTTTATGGAATTAAATGTTAATATAATTTAATATTTATAAAAATAACAATGAAATCTTAAACAACTTAATGAACACATTTCCTTATTGCATTATAAGCTATCACAGCGGCATTATCTAAATCAAGTTGAACTAGGACCATACTCTTTTTTTCAATCCACATGTCCCATCTTGTCTCCCCAGTTTTGTATGCTTCGGTTAATTTTGAGTTTAGACTTTCATTATGTCCTACTACAGAGAAATTTATGTCTTTAAACTGATCTTCCCTGTACCATATTGCAGAGGGTTTCATTTCTTTAGCTATCCTTTCATAATTTCTATGGTCTGATCGGCTGATATTTGCACAATGGGCAACTACATAAGAATCTGAAATATAATGAGATGCCACTCCAAAACAGTAACTCGCATAATTATAGTTGCCTTCATGATATGCTGTTTTTCCTTTTTTTAGCCATTTTATAGCTTTTTCACAGCTTTTTGGATATTTATGGCCCCTATCTCCACTATCTTTAAATATTAAATCTGGAGCAGCAGCCCCAACTTGCATCTCGCTTAAATTCAGGTTATACTGCACGTTAAGGGGCATTGCATAATAAATTTTTTCTGCAATGTTTTCATGTGTAATTACATGCCATGCAGACGCTGAAGGAGAAAATATCAGGATAACTGCAATCAAAATTATTAAACTTTTTGTTATTTCCCCAATAACTTCAACCACTCCAGAATAATTTAATCATAACCGAAAAATATCATGAACACCATTGTTATAATATGTAAGTATAAGTTATTAAATATTAATATTAATTCCTTACTATTAAAAATTAGTAGTATTCCATATCAATTTAAACATCCACTCTCCACCAAATTTCAAAGCTTAAAAGATATCTTGTTAAAAATTATAAAATTTAATTTTCAATTTTCTAAGAGCCCATGCTTTATTACCTCTGGCAGCAAAACAAACTTTTTATAATTTATTTTTAAAATTAAAATTTCATTTGCCTGTAAATATTAAAATTAAAACCGAAATAACTTTAAAATACTTGTTTAATAGATGTTGATTAATTTCAAATAAAATTACCTTGAATAAATTAAAGATAATTGTTTAACACCTGTTGAATAATTTAATAGCTAATTTTTAACGCTCATGTTCACAAAAACTATCGGTCTTCAAAAATTTTCGATTTTTGAAACCTCGAAAACAAAGCATTCGAAAATTTACAATTTTCGATGCGTCAAATCAAAGATTTAACAGTTTTCGAAGGTTTTTGTAACAGTAAAAATCGCAGCGGACAAATACTTCGTATTTGTCGCGTCAAAATCAAAGATTTTGACAGCTTGCAAAATTCATAGAATTTTGCAGCCCAAAAAACCTTCGGTTTTTTGAGAGATTTTTACATGTCCATGATCCTGTGCATGAGTTATACTTCATGTTAAATTGTAATTTTTAATTGATTATATGGGATTTATCTTAAAAAAATACGATTTACTTAACCAGACACACGAGTGAAGCGATATTATCTACACAACATTCTGGGCATGAGCAATTTTTAATTATTCTTTTATATTATCAACTTGAAATGAATTAAAATCTCTTATTATATTCTAACTCTTTAAATTTTATCCTAAATTTTGTTCCTTCAGTTTTATCTAATTTTATAGAACCATCTAACTGGTTTACAAGCATATTTACTAATCGCAGACCTAATGATGAATTTACATTTTTAAAATCAATATTTTCCGGGAAACCAATCCCATTATCACTTATAATAAGTTCAAACTCTTCCCCATATGAATTAATACTCACTGATATTTTCCCTGGCTCATGATTTGAATCTGAAAATTTTCCATTTTCAGGTCCACGGCCATAAACCGTTGGAAATGCGTATTTTAGGCTGTTAGAAACCAGTTCGCTTACTATTAGGCCACATGGAACTGCAGTTTCAATATTTAATAAAACTGGTTCAGATTTAATAAAGAACTCAATATTGTTTTTAGCACCATAAGAAATAAATAAATCATGAACCAGATTTTCGATGTAACTTACGAAGTTTATACTGGTCAGATCGGTGGATTGATAAAGCATTTCATGAATTATAGCCATAGATTTAACTCTGTTTTGACTCTCCTGTAAAACATTAATTGCTTCTTGCTCATCAACATAATTAGCCTGAAGGTCAAGTAAACTAGAAATTATCTGCAAATTATTCTTAACCCTATGGTGTATTTCCATTAAAAGAGTTTCTTTCTCTTTAAGCGATGCTTTAATATCATTTACAGCTTTTTTACGCTCACTAATATCACGAAAAACAACCTGTATTGCTTTTTTACCCTCATAAATGAAAGCTGTTGCTAAAACTTCCACATATACTATCGTTCCATCAGGCCGTACAAATTTTTCTTCAATAGGTGGAACAGTCTCACCTTTCTCTAACATGTTTTGCACGCGCTTTGATACTATTTCATCGTACTTTGGATGCACAAAATTAAATAATGACTTATTAAAATATTTATATGGATTTTTTACTCCCAAAAGTTTAATTGCTGCACTATTTGCAGAAATGATCTTACCTTCACTATGAATAACAACTGCATCAAATGAATTTTCTAATAACTTACGATAATGGTTTTCACTTTCTCTAAGTGCTCTCTTTGATCTTTTCTTTTCAGTAATGTCTAAAAAAGAAATTACCCGATCTCTTGTATAAGGAATTAAGTCAATAGTTACATAAACATCTCGGATATCTCCCTGTTTATTTATCAACTTAATTTCATAATTTTTTGGAGCGGAATCAGGGTCATTTCCCCTTAAATTATGATAATTCGTTAACTGTTCCAGGTCTTCTTCTAGTGCAAAATCCATAAGACTTTTTTTGCCTTCTAGTTCTTCCTTTGAATATCCAGAAAACTTTTCAAATTCAGTATTTGCAAGAGAAATAACAATATCTTCTCCAATTATTAATGTTGCAGTTCCAGTATTCTCAAAAATAGTTCTATAATACAATTCTGATGTTTTAAGTGCTTTTTCTGCCTTTTTAGATTCACTGATATCATGACAGATCACATTTAATGCGAATATTTCATTATTCATCTTTAATGGAGTTAAATATGTTTTAACATAGCGAATTTCATCATTTCTATCAATAAACCTTGATTCACCAATTTTAGTCTTATTTTCTCTTAAAACATGGGATATATTGTCCACATGTAATGACATTTCTTCATCAAGCAATAATTTCAGTTCTTTAAAGTTCTTGCCAACTAATTCTTCCCAAGTTAACCCTACCACTTCACACGCTGCTTTATTTACATCTATTAAATTACCATCTAATCCTATAATTATCATATAGTCCGGAGATGAATTAAAAATAGTCTTATACCTTTGTTCATTTTCTTTCAGTTGTTTTTCCGCTTTTTTACCTTCAGTAATATCTTTCATGAAACTTTTTAAATATTTTACCGAATCATCACAATTTTTAAAAGCTTTATATATCATTTTAGGGTATATAATCTCTTTGTTTAACATGATACTCATTAATTTAGTTTCACAGATGTTTAAATATAATTAAATTCTTTGTGAAAATTAGCACGAAAAAATAGTTAATATTACCTTATTTATATAAATTATCATATAAATGAATTCTTTTCCAGATTCAAGCAATAATAATTTTTTCTATCTGTTTTAAAGGACATACAAAAATAAAAAAAAGTAAAAAATTTAATAAGTTTCATTCAATGACCTAAACCAACTTTTGAAACATGAGAAACCAGTAATATTTGAACCTTTAATTATAAATCTGGAAAAATATCTTATTTTTTGAATTAAACTGTAACATTGTTTATTAAAATAACCTGTGTTTGGTTGTTTCCATACAATATGATCACTTCATTAAAGTGCTTTTTGGAGTTATAAACTATTCAGCTATGTAATTATTTGTATTCCCTAAAACCTTTAATGATGTTAACATATCTATAAAAAATTAAAAAAAATATGTTTGTTTTTTTAATCCATCGGTGATAAACTACTGGTCTGGATTAAAGATTAAAACGTTGAAATAACATCGCCCAGTAGTTTTATGGATTTTTCTTTATCAGGACCTATTGGTGAACCTGCAACAAACTGAGTTACACCCATTTCTTCCAGGGCTTCAATTTTTGGTATGAAATCATCAGGTGCCCCACAAACAGAGAATGCATCTATTAACTTGTTATCTACAGCAGCTATTGCCCCTCCAAAGTCTCCTTTACCAAGAAGTTCTGCTATTTTTCCAGCTGCAGCATCATCTATGCCGTGTCTTTTTAAAACAGGTGCTGGTGAGCCTCTTGCAATAAATGCCACTACTATTTTAGCTGCCCCGACAGCTTTACCTGCATCGCCGTCAATGGAACAACAGGTGTATGCTGCAACATCTACATCATCTACATTTTTACCGCCGGCTTCTGCCCCTTCTTTTATAAGCGGAATTGCAGTTTCAAAATCTTTAGGGTTTGATGCGTTAATTAAGACCCCATCTGAAATTTCACCCGCGGTTTTAAGCATCATAGGTCCTTGAGCTCCCATATACATTGGTACTTTTTCCTGCACTGCTTTAACGCCTTTAAGGAATGCACCGCTTTCAGTTTTTTCTTTGCTGAGTAATGTTTCCATGGTGGCGATGGATTCTTTTAGTGTGCTTACTGGTTTTGTCCATTCGATACCTAACGCGTCAAAAGAGGCTTTATCTCCAGGCCCAATACCTAAAGTCGCCCTTCCGTTTGACAGTTCGTCTATAGTTGCAATTGCTGAAGCAGTTATGGCTGGATTTCTGACGTAGGGGTTGGTTACCCCCGGACCAATTTTTATGGTTTCAGTTCCTTCAGCTATAAGACCTAAGGTTACATAGACGTTTTTGTTGTCATAATGGTCTGTAACCCACGCATATTCAAATCCAACATCTTCTGCCAGTTTTACCAGCTTAACAATTTTATCTACTGGCTCGTTTGGAAGAAATTCTATACCAAATTTCATATCATTTACCTCCTTTGAAACTCACGGTCATTATTTATTAAAACCAATGGTAATTTTTTTTTAAAACCACTGGTCATTATTTATTATAACTGGTGGTCATTATTTATAAATGTTTTGTTTTTTTCTGTAAAGGGAGTGTAATTAAAATTAATGGATTAAAACAAGTATAACAAGGCCTAATTATATTTTTAAACTTTAATATATGATAAAAATAAATTAAATAGATTTAAATTCATAAAAACAAAAAAATCGAATATTTATGCAAGTATCTATCTACTATTTAACATGAAAATTAATTACAACAAAACTGCCCTAATTTTAACTGTAATTGGAGCCGCCCTTTTTGTAATCAACGCTTTGGATGTGTTTTTAGGGTATAAAATAACCCACGGAAAAGGGTTCCAAGTTATAGGGTTAATTTTAATTGCTGTTGGAGTTGTAGTTTGGAGAATTAGACTTTAATAGAAATTCAAACTATAGTTTTATGGCACGGATACTATCTAAAAAGCTTTAAAAATTAGTTAAAATTATAAAAAATTATTTGTAGAAAAAATCGATTTCCAGCTTGTCAGTATCAACAAATATCTGGTTGTAACTGCCTGTTTCCATGATTTCTGTGAGTTCTTCCATGAACTGGTTGTTAATTGAAAATCCCCTGCCTGTAAAAAAACTTAGTTTTATAAATTTACCTTTATCATCTTCAAAGAGACCTATTTTAATTTCATTGATGATCCGAAACTTGCTCCTAAAACCATCGAGCTTTTTCCTGATTCTGTTTATTAAATCGTTTCTTTTTGCCCTTGCATTGGCCTCTAATTCAAATATTTCATTTAAATCGTCTGAAAACATTGAAACCACTTAATATTATTTATTGAGATATTGTTAATATAGTTATGGTTGGCTAATCCCAAAGTCCTCAAACGCCTTTTGACTGGCAAACTCAAATGCTTCATCCATGATCGAGACTCTTTTCTGCAATTCCCCCAATTTTTTCCAAAAATTTTAACCCTATCAAGATGTCTAAAAGGAAAGAAGTCTAAAGACCTAAAAAGGAAAAAATAAATCTCTGAAGGTTTATTGGTTAATATAGAACTTCAAAGAAGATATTTAAAATATCTAACTGTCAAAAAGTTTTATGGTGAGAATAATGCCTTTAACAATTAATTATAAAAGAAACCGGGAAATTAAAGAGAAATATCCAGAAAGAAGCGACTTAGAAATATGGCTGATGACACACAGCTGGAAAATACGAAAACTCAACGCTAAGCTTGATGGAAAGCCACTTGCAGAGTTAATAAGGTTAGATGAGAGGTTAATTGTTGTAATTGATGGGAAAAATAAAAAAATGAATATTTTAAATGATGTGGAAATTGAAGATTTTTAAATTGATCTATTTCTTCCGCAACTCTCAAAAAATAAGTTCAATTATAAACCAAGCATTAAATACAATTATTTAGCAAATTTACCTTTTTTAACTTCTTTTTTAATCTCAGAAAGCTCTTTTTTATAATCTTCAGAGATATGTGTCACACTTTCCTTTTGACTTGATTTAACCTGTTTACCTATTTCAATATCTGCTAAACTTAATTGAAACGCACTGATAAGTTGGGTAATCTCAGAGTCCATATTTACCTTGTAGAGCTGGCTGCGCCCTACCATTTTTGTAGGTTTAATAATACCATATTCCTCTAATTGACCTAAAAAATTATATAATGTACTTCTTGCTATTCCAGAATAGTTAGCAATGTCTGTTTTGGTATATTCAGACCATGGATTAGATATTAATAAATCTATGACCTTAACTTTGGGACATGACCCAAATATTTCTGTAAGCAAAAAATCCCCCCATAATGTATTATTATACTACAATGATGTATTTAAAATATACGTTAACTATTTAATACATTTAACCATAACTTGTAATATGAGCATAGATCCCAAAGAAAAAGTATTATTTAATTTGTTGGCACATGGCTATATCAACAAACGGCACACCACTATTGATAATGCATGTAAGTCATTTCCCAAGGGAGAAAAAAATAAAGCCAAACACGCTATAAATGAGCTGATTTTAGAAGGGATCATTCTAGTCAAAAAGACACATCATGGGGCAGATATTTATATTAATCCTAAAATGATACGAGATATATTAGAAATGCCAGGAATAAAAGCATTACTTGAAGAAAATAGATTTTTAAAGGGCAGATTCCAAAAATATCTTAAAAATTATTAAAAAATTCCATTTAATAAAATATTAATTTTTACAAGATGAACTACTCATCTACTGCCCATCTCATCTTCAAATATCTTATCTATATCATTGAAAAGCCCATCTATATCTTCTACTTCTCCATGCACTTCTACTTCTTCCCCAATCCCAGTAGCTGCCAGTATGTTCTGAAATGCGTTAAGAGCCTTTACAGCCAGAGAATCCATATCTATAGAGTACAACTGAGTATTTCCTATTTTTCTTGTGGGTTTAATTAATTTATATTTATTTAATTCATCAAAAAATTCGTATAAAGTACCTCTTGCTATATCAGCACATTCTGCAATGTCTTTTTTTGAGTATTCAGTGTACGGGTGCGAAAGCAGGAGGTCAATTACTCTAATTCTGGGATAATTTCTGAAAAATTCAGTTAACATTTTTCACACTTCCATGTTCAATTATTGAACACTTAACGTATAATTTTTGGGATCAACATACAAATAGTCAAAATATTTGATTAATTGTACAGCTTTAAATAAAAAAATAAGGTTTAAAATAATTCTGAAATCTTTTGATTTTCAAAAGATTCCCACGCCAGTCAAAAACCGAAAACCCTATTCCGGCGGCAAAACTTCAAACAACAGCTCTTTAAAGTCACCTAACAGTTCTTTTGGAAACATTAAGCCCACACAAATTACAAGGACACCTGTACCTAAAACACCATCTTCCTTATTGGGATCATCTATAAGTTCCTCACCAAAAACTAATTTTACATTGGCTTTTACCTGGAGAAAATCCCAGAGAGTTTCGCGTTCAGGCTCTGCACCTTTGACTTCAATGTTGTTGCGTAATGCAAGCTCTAAAAATTTTTTCCAATCTTCAAAATCGCAGAACTCGATCCATGTTGACTCCTTGTAGTCAATACAGCAGTTGCATGTTTCAATTTCCCAGTGAAAGAAATTTTTAATGACGTCCTCTAAGCCTTCGTCTACAAGAATACAAAAATCTTCATCTATTTCAACTTCTACCTGTTTATGTTCATCCATGTTATTCACCTATATCTGTTATTTAACATTTGCACTTATCTAAACTGAGTTATAATAAATACCAGTACATTTTAGATATTAATTTATAAAAAATTGTTTATGTATTCTAAATTTAATTAACCTGTCAAAAAACAAAGTTTTTGCATGTTTCATGTTTGTAAGCTTCGTTTGACAAATTAAAAATTGTAAATTTTTAATATATCTAAAATTCATAAGTTTAAAAAGTTACGTTATTCCAGTACAATCTGGCAGCATGTTCAAATATATTATGATACTCATCCAGCGAAATTTTTCCATGGGGTTGGAAATGGAGACATTGCATTTTAACAATTATTCTGGCGATAATAGTTAGCATAATAGATAAAATGTAGAAACATTTGCCCGCAAAATTTCTCTTTCAAAAATATGAATCTAAAACAGCCTACAATTTGAATTCATTCCCTTTTTCTCTCAAAATCAATTTCAAATTTCCAAAACGATTTTAAGAACAATAATATAACTTAATTAAGGAGGGCGTGCTATGCCATCTAACAAGGAAATATCAAAAATGCTTAGGACCAAAATAGAAGAAAAATCGAAAATTGAAGAATCATCAGATTATGTAAGTGTTACTGGTTACGGACATCGTCTAATTATGGGGCCTGAAGGAATAAAAATAGGAAATAGTTTAATTCCTTTCAAAAAGATTAACGGTATCTATACTGAAAAAGATAATTCAGTGCTGGGAGTAAAACTTAAATTAATGGTTAATGGCGGCACAATAAAGATTAAAGATGTCAACCAAAAAGAAGCCAATAAATTTATCATTGCTGTAAGCGAGAAATTAAAAGAATTAGAAGAAGAAAAAATTGAAAATACTGGTGAAATTAGCCCAATGGATGAGATTAAAAAAGCAAAGGAATTATTAGATATAGGAGCGCTTAATGAAGAAGAATTCATTGAAATTAAGGAAAAATATTTAAAAAAAATCTAGTAATTATCTAAATCACTTTATCATTCATATTAGCGTTACTGCAGAATTCTAGAGCTAAAATAACATTCAAAAAGTATACATGAATTTATTGATATTCTGCAGCATATGCCCCTATTAAAGTACTAACCGCCGTGAATCATCTTCAATATCTTCACGTTATCACTGCTAGTTAATATTTCGCTTTCACGGACAATAACACTGTTTTTTGTAATGGTAGCTTCAAATACAGATATCCCCAAGCGTTCCAGCAGGTCTTTACCAGATATCGTTTCAACATCAATTTCAATTTCTTCATTACCATTCATCCAGTCTGAGACTTCTATTTTCATTTTTTTTATCCCCTCTTTTGGTAAATTAGGAAAAAATAAGGTTAAAAATAAGAGAAAAAAAGTTGAGGAGTAAAATTTTACAACCCTGCTCCTTCAACTATGGCTTTTGCAACATCTTCTGCGCTTTTAAATGGGAAGTCATCGGCTGTGAGTACTTCACCAGCGTCTGATGCTTTTAACTCTACATCTCCAGATTTGCAGGTTGTGTCTGGGCCGTTTGGAAGTGCCGCGAAAAGTTCTTCAGGGGTATTTATAGGGAAATTTGCACCGGCAAGTGCCCCAATTATCTGGCTTCTTATGTCTTCTTTTACGCTCATGGTATTTTTCCTCCATTTTCTTTGACATGTATAACTATTGTTAAATATAGATATGTACTTAACCGTCAGTAAAATGTACTTAATATAATTCAGTGACCTTAAAAGAGCACATGAAAAAATTCCACACAAAAATAGCTTAATCTGGATTAAATTTAATTAAAATTAAAAAAGAAAACAATCTAAAAGTTATTTACCATATTATACGCCCTTATAGTAGGCCTAATCCCCGATCTCTCAAATAATTCAACCACTTCCAGCTGCTCATTTCCCATTTTATCTAAGGCTTCCTGACTGACCCACACTGTTTCAATTATATAACGCCCCTTTCTATCAGCATCTTGAATTAAATATGATGCTATCATTCCTTCTGGTTTCTCATTTTGTTTTAAATTTTTGTAATCTGATTCAAATTCTTTAATTTTTGAAATTGGGACGTTCCCCTCTACAAAGGTTATAACTTCCATCTAATCACCAGTATATATTATTTGTTTATCCCAATTAATATTTTACTGGTAAAATTTATTAAAAAAGTCTTTTTGAATTTTAAAGTAATGTTTTTAAATATTTAAAATGGAAAAAATGTAAATCTTATTAAAGCATTAGAAATCTGAGGAAGTTTATATGTTTAAAATGAAAAAATAGAGATTTACTTAGTCATTCAGCGAAGAAACACCATAATATTTTTTTTATGCGATGTCCCTTATTCTCCCAATGTTATCGTTATAGTACCTGCAGCCTTCTGGTTCTAGAATAACATTCAAAAATTTATACCTGAATGTATTACAACCAGGTAACGTTCTTACCAGGTGCATCTTTTCCAGGCAATCTATACCCTCATTAATCTCGCCACACTCAAGATTGGTCATCCTTTTTATAGCGTCACCGCTTCCGCGTTTTCTGCTCCCTTCTACCATTGCTTTTAAAATTATCATTGCGTTTTCCTGGGTAGAACCCATTCAAACACCCCCTTTACTCAGAATGTATTAATTAATTATATTAATTTGCATATATATAAATGGAACTATCTATAGTACACGTCATGTGAAAAAAATAAAATCTAATTCAAAATATTCAATCTTTAAAAAATAAAAAAAAAGAAATTACCTTCTTTTTGGAACTGTTAACCCACCTAAAACTAGCAAAACAGCAGATATAAGTCCAGCTAAAGGTAGTCCTGCTTTTTGTAAAGGCATAGTTTTGCTTGCAGCTTTTCCAGTGGCACCGTGATCACCAGATGAACCTGTAATTACACCACTGCCATAACCTGAAGATGCTTCAGTGTTGTTGTAGATATCCTGTGGAATGTTTCCTTCAAAGTAACATGAATTCACAGCATAAGTTCCACCGTAATCGTTGTAAATGGCACCGCCAGCAATCGAAATATATGGAGCATAAAACGCCCCATATGCAACATTGTTCAGGAAACTGCTGTCAGTTACAGCCAAGGCACCGATATTGTAGATAGCCCCACCTGCAGCATATGCAACATTAGCAATGAAATTACTGTTAGCCATGATCAAAGCATTATCGTTGTAGATAGCCCCACCCGAGCCATAGGCAGAGTTACCTATAAAATCAGTGCCAGTTAAGATTAAAACACCATTATTGTGGATGGCTGCACCATTACCATGCCCGGCATAGTTTTCTGTGAAGTAACTGTCAGTTACAGTTAAATTACCATCATTATAGATAGTTCCAGCAGCAAAATTATATGCAGGATCACCAAAACCACCATCTGCATCGTTGTTCAGGAAACTGCTGTAGACCACAGCCAAGGTACCATGATTGTAAATAGCACTGCCTGCAACATATGCATAATTATCAGTGAACCTGCCGTCTGAAACAGTTAAATTTCCATCATTGTAAATAGCTCCACCGTTATATGCATTTCCATTTGTGATTGTTAAATTCTCGATTGTAACTGTTGCACTAGATTGAATCTTGAATATCCATGCTGAATCCGTTCCGTTTATAATAGTACCAGTCTGACTTTGGCCAATAATGTTCATATCCCTGCAGATAATGATCTCGGTGTTGTTAGTTCCCTTGTAGGTCCCATCTGCAATGTTTACTGTCCCACCACTGTTTACTGTCCCTGTCGCATTTTTAATACTTAGTTTTGGCCCACTTGTAGTCCCGGATATATATGTTGCAGATTGACCGTCCCATGAATCGTTTCCTCCAGAACCATTAACATAAATAATATCGCCAGAAGCTGCCGAAACACTACTAACACAGAAATTAAAAATCAAAGATAAGCTTAAAATCATTAATGGAATTAAAATCCTCCTTTCGCGTTTAATTCCCTGTTTTAATATCTTTTCACCCCCTGCACAATTAGTATCCTAATCCAAACTTAAGATCATAAAGAGTTATGTTAAACTCTTATAAAAAGATTAATACTTATCCTGCAGGTTAATAAGAATACATTAATAAAATACACCTATGTTGCTAAATTAATTGCAAATAAAAAATTTATTAAATATTTTAAAAATAAAAAAAACATTTAATGCGTTATAACCAAATAACAACTTAAATCATGCTCTTTGAATTAAAAAATATGTCAAGAATAAATTAATATGATCTCTAAAGCTGATGATATCTTTAATTTATTTAAATTAAGCATTTAATAAAGCTTATTGTTTTTTTATATAGAATCACAATTTTTAACCTGATAAATGATTTAAATTGGATATTGTAATGTTTTTCAGATTATTTTCCAAAACAATTTTAAGGACAATGATATACTCTATTAGAGGAGGCACTGATCATGCCGTTGAAAAAGGAAGGATCTGAAATACCTAATAAAAGAAAAAGAAAACGAAGGAAAGTCACACCAAAGAGCAGGGCAGATGAATATTTAAGTGTCACCGGTGACAGGCACAAAGTAATTATGACACCTACAGGCATAATGATGGAAGATGGGCTGGTTCTGTATAAAAATATAGTACGTATCTATAAAAAGAAAGATACTGATTTTTACGGGTATGCTCGAATTAGAATATGGTTTACCACAGGTAAAATAACCGTTAGAAAAGTTAGGTCTGCAGATGCAATTAGATTCATTCTTGCTGTAAGGAAGAAAATGAAAGAATTAGAGAAAAAACAGGCCGAAGATTCTGTTAAAGACGACCCCATATTTTTTTAGGTGAAAAATTGCTGGAAATCCCAGAGTTAATCTGAAAAAACACCTGATTTTAATTAAAATACGCTGATGCCCAGAATGTTGTGTAGATAATATCGCTTCACTCGTGTGTCTGGTTAAGTAAATCGTATTTTTTTAAGATAAATCCCATATAATCAATTAAAAATTACAATTTAACATAATAGTATAACTCATGCACAGGATCATGGACATGTAAAAATCTCTCAAAAAACCGAAG
>NZ_LMVM01000034.1 GCF_002287175.1 Methanobacterium bryantii
GCTTGCAAAATTTCTAATTTTGCGGCCCAAAAATTCTACGAATTTTCGACGGCTTGCAAAATTTCTAATTTTGCGGCCCAAAAATTCTACGAATTTTCGACGGCTTGCAAAATTTCTAATTTTGCGGCCCAAAAATTCTACGAATTTTCGACGGCTTGCAAAATTTCTAATTTTGCGGCCCAAAAATTCTACGAATTTTCGACGGCTTGCAAAATTTCTAATTTTGCG
>NZ_LMVM01000035.1 GCF_002287175.1 Methanobacterium bryantii
GGCGCTCCTATACCCATGCTAATACTGCTATGACATTGTACGATATCCTGTTTTTAAATTGAGCCACACATTGGAAGCTACAACCCTTGTCACGTGACAACCGCTTGGAAATTAGTCACTTAAGATGGCATAGGAAAGGTTATTAATGGGGTATATGGCAATAGGGCCGTTACTTATCTCTTTTATAAGTACCATGTACACTACAACCCTCTCAGGTTGGCCAGCG
>NZ_LMVM01000036.1 GCF_002287175.1 Methanobacterium bryantii
TGAAAATTCACGATTTGCAACATGGTTAGATCAGGTATTGCTGTTGGTCTCAACAAGGGACACGTTACTACTCAAAGAACTCTTAAGGCTAAGCCAAGCACTAAGAAGGGTCAAAGCACCAAGCGCAGAGTCTTAGTCAAGAATGTCATTCGTGAAATCGCCGGTTTTGCTCCATACGAACGTAGAGTAATTGAATTATTAAGAAACTCTAAGGATAAGCGCGCCA